>JAYUZC010000280.1:0-11611 GCA_043752045.1 Bacteroidota bacterium
CGTCGGCATACGTCAAAATATCAGTTGTTGGCTCCGGTGAAGAAGATACTCTTGGTGTATGGGTCACTGGCAAATCGAATGCTGTAGGGGCTGTTAAAACAAATGACTTTGCATTGAATAATACAATTGCTAACTACCCGAACCCGGCAGCAAGTTCTACGACATTCAGATATTCACTCACAGAGCGTTCACTCGTAACGCTTAGTGTCTATGATGTAATGGGTCGTGAAGTTGCAAACATCGTCATGAACCAGATGCAGGATAAGGGCACGTATGAGTCAGACCTTGACGTATCAAAACTCGCTACCGGAAGCTACATCTATAAGATGAATGTTGGCGGCAAGATGCTCTCGGGCACATTGAATGTTGTAAAGTAATCAATACTTTGCTCTATAAAAAAGCGCTCCGATTCGGGGCGCTTTTTTTATGTCCTAATTGAACTTCTTTCCCGCGAGTTACCTTATTAGATAGGAGATCAAAATCTATTGCCTTATGAAATTAGTGTATCTTATGATACTCGCTCTACTTACTGTGGCTTCCGATGGATTCGCGCAAGCCAAGCGGCGTGTCCTTCTTGAGGAATTTACCAATAGCGGAAGTTCTCTCGCCGCCGAGACTGACCCCATGCTCGAAAACGCCGAGATGGATAACTTCGATGACCTCATTATTCTCAAATGGCATGTCTCATGGCCCTACGACAATGATCCGTTCTATAAAAGTTACCCTAACTCCGAAGCCCGAGCAAAGAAGCTTTATGCAATAGAATACAATCCTTATGTTTGTCTTAATGGCTCGCCGCTCGGCGGCTTTGGCGTGATACAACTTTATGACAAACAAACACTCTACAATGAGATCACACAAGAAAAAGCAAAACAATCACCGTATGAAATATCCGTAACGCAAGAGATATTTATTGATAGCATTATTGCAATAGTGACTATTAAATGTGTAGGTACTCCTGTTAGTGGTGAGTTACGTCTTGGCGTTGCCATAGCAGAGCGGTATAATTCGTACATCGGCACGAACGGGAGCAGATACACTCGCAACGTGGTTCGCACACTGCTGCCGGGACTCAATGCAAACGGAGAGATAGATGTATCCGCAAAATATCCGTCATTCACTATAGCAAAAGACCAGACGAAGACGATCAGATTTGCATGTCTGGTAAATACTTCGTGGCAGATAGATCAGCTTACATCCGTTGCATTCATTCAGGATGCTTTTACCAATGAAGTCTATAATGCAAACTCGTCACTGCCTATAAAAATTAAAACGCAGCAAGATAGGGTAGTCTATGCTCCTTCGGATTCAGCGCTCGATATCACATTCACTAACACAACAGCATCACCGATAGGGCTTCGTGCAGAACTTTCGGCTGCGACTGTCCCTGCTGACTGGAATGTATTCCTCTCGGGTACACTTTCAGATGGCTCGTTCGCAGTACCCGCGGGTGGCAACGCGACGATCTCACTTCGCTCGAATGCGGCTATCAATAAACTTGGCTATTACCCTTTCTCTCTTGCAATTACAACTCTCAATGATATGTACATCGGTACATATACCGGCATATCGTGGGGCAAAGAGAACAAAGATATTCTCGTAGATGCCGGAGCTGGGAATGAGAAGATGAATGTACTCAACGCGAATGTTATTCCTTCAGGTAATTATAAAACTGTTACTATCGACTATCAAACATTTCTTGGTCACTTCAAGAGTTGGAAGAATTTCAGAACTGTACTTATTCATACAGGTAATACATTTGGCATTCATCCTTATGATGCGACGTGGAATATCATCAAAGACTTCAATGCCAATGGCGGTAATGTACTGATTACAAGTAATGACCGTTACAATCTTGTTGGGAATTACTATGGTGCGATAGAGGATCCAAACAATCCATCGGAATTTGTTAATCTAATGGATTCACAAATACGTGATAATCTTCACATCGAACCCGCATCGTTTGCAAGTGATGGACCTTGGTCAGAGTTGAAGGGTATTTCCGGTGATGAACTCTCAAGCGGATTCTCTTCGGCTATCACCGGCAGAACAGGGACACAAGAGTTTATCCCATTGAGCGGTGCAGTAGGTACGTTGAAGAATGAAAATGATGATGTTGTCGGAATTAGAGTACGAAGCGGTAAAGGCAAACTTGTGTATCTACCGTTCGGCATAGACAATGTGGATGTGCTTGATAGGGTCTCTCTTGCAAAGCGTATCATGGATTGGTTTGCAGGAGTAGGAAGTGTGAAGGTATCAGAAACAGCCCAAGAGCTTTCAGCAACGAACTTTCCTAATCCTGCTCAGAAACAGACTACCATACTATATAGCATTAACCAACTCGCACTCGTTTCACTTCGTATATATGACATGTTTGGGAGTCAAGTCGCAACACTTGTATCAGAAGAGATACATGATAAGGGTACGTATGAAGTAGAATGTGACGTATCGTCGTTAGCATCGGGGAGTTACATTTATCAGCTTACCTGCGGTGCGGAAATCATCTCCGGCACGTTTAAAGTACAAAAATAGTCAAAAGGATAAATGCAAAGGCACTTTCGGTATCCCGGAAGTGCCTTTTCTGTACCCACCCTACACTAGATAAGGAGACCATAGTGCAGTTGCGGGAAGCTCACCAATTCTTCTCTATGTGCGACAAACTTCAAGCCCTTTCTGTTACAAAGGGCAATGGCATTTGCCCTGCCGCTTTGAGAAGCTCTTTGATGAAAATGTGTTACCTTGTCTCGAAGAGCGAGTAGATTTAGTAAATACGAGAACGCATGACCCAAGAACCACAGGTTACAGATACACAAAAGAAAGATCCGCATATCATGGATTATTTTATGCTTTGGGTGAAGCATCGTAAATTGGTAGTTATTATCACGCTCATTTCTGCGGTGATATTCTTCGGCTTTACCTACATCATGCCATTCACCTATAGCTCCACTGCTATGTTGATGCCTCCGGAAAAGGAAAAGGTTGGCGGATTGATGTCGTTTCTCTCCGGTTCAGGAGCTCTTGACCTGATGAAAGGGCAAGAAAATCCAGCACTCGACCAATTCAAAAATGTGATTGATTCGCGTGCTGTCTCGGAGACACTTGCCAAAGATGAACGTCTGCGAAAGTATTTTTCTGCATTTGATACAAGTTTCGATGCGATTGCTTTCTTTATCAAGAGCAGTATGACAAGCGAGCCACTTCGCAATGGCGTGATGAATGTACAGGTAGATATTAAAACAGAGTGGTTTCCGTCGGGCGAACAAAAAGAAGAAGCTCGGCACCTCGCACCATATTTAGCAAATAAGTATGTTCACCAACTCGATTACTACAACCGTCATCGACTGATGACAAGCTCTCGGTTATTAAGGGAGTTCACAGAGAGTGAATATAACAAACGAATGGTCCAGCTTGACTCTGCATATGCTAATCTCCAGTTGTTCCAGGAAGATAATAAGGCAGTTGCTCTCACAGACCAGCTCTCAGCCACAGTAACGAGCGCAGCAATGCTTGCATCAGAAGTACAGCAATTAGAGATACAGCTTGCCGTTGAAGAACGTGAGATGACAGCAAGCTCTGCACGCGCATCAATGATACGTGCTCAGCTCGAAGAAGCCAAATCTCAATTGCGTAGATATGATGACGGCTCTATAGGTAAATACTCACTGGCTCTTAATAAAGTACCGACGCTCACTCGCAAACTCGCAAAGCTTATGCGGGAAGTAAAACTCCTTGAGACAATTTCAGCATTCTTGCGTCAGCAGCTGGAGCAGGAAAAGCTCAACGAACAGCGTAACATCCCCACATTCAACATACTTGATACTGCCGTTACTCCGCTGCGGAAATCATCACCAAAACGCTCTGTCATGCTGATTCTTGGGGTGATTGCGGGAGTTGTAGTATCGGGTATATATATATCCGTTCGTACTTATAGAGAAAGCACCAAGCTCTACCCTGAAGAACACCAACGATACTGGAACTTGAAGAAACTTCTCAGCGGGAATAATAAGGTATAGCGTATATCTTTGTGTTCAAACGAATCTATAACACTACTCTCAGCATCCATACACCCGGTATAGTTGGGGAAAAGGAAAATCTATCTTTACGATTTGTAAAGTACTTTTTTCTTTGGCTTATGATGTGGCAAGATTCAAGTATCACTGGTTCTGTTTTTCAATACCAAGAGCTTTTCGGGAACATGAGCCCGCTCCGACCCTTCGAGGTTATCTTGGCAATGAATTTACTTGTTCTTATTATCGAACGGACATTAGAGAGAGACTATAGTGTCAAGCTCTCGTTCTTTTGGGGTCCGCTTATCTTACTCGGTCTTGCTTTCTTCCTCTCGTGGATGCGAGGCATGGTCATTAGACAAGAAGTCGCCGTTGTTTTTGAGGTACATGAAGCGTTCATGCTCCCTTTTGAATTCTTCATTTTCAGAAATCTCTTACGCGAACCCAGAGAGTGGCGTATTATCCCTATCCTTATTATTTTAGCGTCAATAGGCAAAGCAGCAGATGGTGTATGGATATATTTTTTCTCCGATGACCCAAATGTGGGCTGGGGGGTGCTGCAAAACTGGCGTGACGGATACCTCTTAGGAGTAGGCGTATGCAGCATCGTATTATTCATGCATTATAAAGGAACAACATTAGCGTGGCTAAAGAAAACATTACTCATAGCATCGCCAATGATTTTCTTCTCACTTATTACGAGCTATCGTCGTACATTCTTCTTTGCAATTCTCATCTCACTGGTAATAATGTTTATTTCGATAGGAAAGGGTAGGCGGATGAGACATCTCGGATTATTCTTCTTGCTTATATTGAGTCTTACTATTGTTATTTTACTAACAGACCCGATCGGATTTATCACCAGAATGTTCGCTGTTGTAAACCCGAAGGAAGAAGGCTCAGCATACATTCGGCTAATGGAATTGCCCAACGTTCTTATGAACATTAGAGACAACCCTATTTTTGGGACAGCCATCGGTACACAATGGTACCAATACCTGCGGATGCCGCTCTTTGCAAACTTTACCACACTTGGCACACATAACTCCTACTTATACTGGCCACTTCGGGGCGGTATCTTTGCGCTTATTGGTTTTTGGTGGATGATCTCGAAGATATGGAAAGTAGTCTTACTACAACTACGATTCACGGAAGGGGAAGATGACAAATTCTTAGCACAGGTTTCTCTCTATATGATCATTATCTATATGATAGGTTCGTTCTTCGGACTCATGTACGGAGATGTCATGACACCAATCATGGCACTGTATCTAACATCACTTCAACTCTTTACTGAAGAGAAATTTGGCATGACGAAGATAAACAATATTAAATTGTGGCAAACGCTCAAGCAAAAGAAAGTTGTACTTCGCTTCCCTTCTCCTTCGATAGCTTCAGTTTAGAGCTTCTTTTATAATCCCTTCAATACTTCCTGTATCTCCTCAAATGGAGGTACATCGCCCGGTGTCGGGCAGAGGTGTGTGTAACGGATGGTGCTGTCTTTATCAATGACAAATGCAGAGCGAATTGGTACACCGTTCATACTGCCACCCCAACCCGGGAAAACAATATCATAGGCATTTACAGCTTCGCGGTTAAAGTCACTCGCAAGTGGCATTGTGAGGTCGTTGTGTTTTGCCCATACTACAAGTGCAGCAGGGTAATCTGGAGAGACACCAATTACTTCTGCATCAAGACCTTCGTACACGCTCATTGAGTCACGCACGGTGCACATCTCCTTGGTGCATGTACCTGTAAAAGCAGCGGGAAAGAAAAGGAGTACTACGTTCTTCTTGCCTGCATAGTCAGATACTTTCAACGGCTTGATGCCTTCAGCTGTTTGCGAGAACATCGTAACATCAGGAGCTTTAGAACCAACAGAGATTGCCATACGTATCAATAGTCAATTGTTTAGAGTGCAAAAATACGACGAGCATACTATCATCAAAAGACTAATGACTAAATACTATCAACAAATACATATCCACATTTTATTCACTTTTGTTAATTGTAACTTGTTCATTGTTAATCACCCTTTATGAGGTATTTTTGCACACTTATTAATAGGTGAATCAGCATACGTGAGCGTTATCCCCATTCCATCCAAAGACTTAGCCGGCTCGAGAACGAGCCGGAATTACCTGCGCAGCTTTAGCGAACTCTACGATCGCGTAGCCGGCACTGGATTATTACCACCTCAAGCACTTGAGGTTGAGCAGTCATTGCTTGGCGCGATGATGATAGACAAGATGGCTGCTAACAGAGTTATGGAAGTCTTAGGCGACCGTAACCTTGAGGATAGTCCGTTCTACCGCGAGGGACATACGGCAATTTACCGCGCAATGCTTGCGCTTGACTCGCAAAGTGAACCGATAGATATTTTAAGCGTCACCAACCGTCTTCGCGTTGACGGAAAACTTGATGAGGTAGGTGGTCCGTCGTATCTCGTTGAGCTTACTTCAAAAGTTGTAACAACAGCGAACGTCGAGGCACATGCGCGACTTATCCTTGAGAAGTTTTTAGCGCGTGAGCTTATTCGTACTTGCGAAGAAACAAAGCTTCGTGCGTTCGTTGGGGAAGATGATACATTTGAGCTTCTCGATAAAGCTGAATCTGATCTATTTAGGTTATCAGAGACACGTCATCGCAAGAGCTTTCAACGAATGAATCATCTCGCACATGAAACGATAGAGTACCTTGAGAAGATACATGACAGAGATTCAGCTACTACTGGTGTTCCTTCAGGGCTCAGCGAACTCGATGAGATAACAAGCGGATGGCAAAAGACTGATCTTATTATTCTTGCTGCACGTCCTTCACAAGGTAAAACCGCTCTTGCACTTACACTTGCCCGTTCGGCAGCGATGAATCCGGTAAAAGAAGAGCGCGTTGGCGTTGCATTCTTCTCGCTTGAAATGGGCGCACAGCAGCTCGTGTTGCGTATGCTCTGCTCAGAAGCAGGTGTTGACATGCAATCTGCACGTAAAGGAAAACTTCGCGCCGAGGATTGGAAAAAGATCGCAGCAGGTATCGGCAAACTGAACGATGCACCAATATTCATTGATGATACGCCGGGCATTACGCCGCTCGAGCTTCGCGCAAAGTGTCGCCGTTTGAAACAGACCGAGAACATCGGACTTGTCATCGTTGACTATTTGCAGCTTATGGAAGCAGGCAAACATCTTGACTCGCGTGAACGAGAAATCTCGATGATCTCGCGCTCGATGAAAGCACTCTCAAAAGAATTAAACGTGCCCGTTATTGCTCTCTCACAGCTTAATCGCTCACTTGAATCGAGAAGTGAAAAACATAAACGCCCAATGCTTTCTGATCTTCGTGAATCCGGTGCTATCGAGCAAGATGCTGACTTAGTACTCTTCATCTATCGCCCCGAGACGTATGGTATCGAGCAGTATGATGACGGAAGTAATACGCAAGGCACAGCAGAAGTTATCGTTGGTAAGCAGCGTAACGGTCCGCTCGGGACGGCGCGCGTTGCATTCAGAGGTGATGTCGGTCGTTTCGATGACCTCATTAACATCCCAAGTTTTGAGCAGCCCGCCCAACGCAGTTATACGTCAAGTGAGCCAGCATTCTAATTACACCAAAGAGAATGAACGAAATAATCAATCCGTCTGAATTAGTAAAACCGGTCGGGTATGCACATGCCGTTGCGACAAGCGGCGGGAAGACAGTCTATCTTGGCGGTCAGGTATCATTCGATGCAAACGGAAAAGTCATTCATGTTGGCGACATGGTCGGGCAATTTGAGCAAACGTTAAAGAATTTACAAATAGCTTTACATGCGGCAGGTGGCGAGATGACAGATATTGTCAAACTGAATATCTTCGTCAAAGACCGCGATCTCTATAAAGAACATCTCAAAGAAATTGGCGGAGTCTATCGCACATACTTTGGTAAATACTTCCCTGCAATGACGCTCGTCGAGGTATCAACTCTATTTGAAGATATGGTGCTACTTGAAATCGAAGGTATTGCTGTAATACATTCATAAATGAACTTCACTCTCTCGGAAACAGAACTCAAGTGGCAGCAAACTGCTCGTGACTTCGCACAGAACGAAGTTGCTCCGCTTGCCCGAAAGATGGATGAAGACTCCAAGATGGAGCCGAATTTTATCGTAAGAATGGCAGAGCTTGGGTTGCTTGGTGCGGCTATGCCAAGTGAGTATGGTGGTTCATCAGCAAGCGCACTTTCTCTTGCACTTATCTATGAAGAATTAGGTCGCGCCTGTTCAAGTGTTCGCGGATTCATGACAGTACACTCATCACTTGTAATCGCGTGTATTAACCAACAAGGAAACGAAGCACAAAAGAAAAAGTATCTGCCAAAGCTTTCGCAAGCAGAAATGATCGGATGCTATTGCCTCACCGAACCTGAAGCAGGAAGCGACGCTGCGAACATCCAGACGAGAGCAGAAAAAGTCGACGGCGGATATAAGCTCAATGGAGAAAAGATATGGATAACGAATGCGTTATCCGCCACTCTTGCTATTGTCTTTGCAAAGCTCCCCGTAGCAGGAAGTGAGAAACCACACAAAGCTGTTACGGCCTTTCTTGTAGAGACGAACACTCCAGGGTTTAACCGCGTGAAGATGCCGGGCAAAGAACTTGGTCACCGTGCAAGTGAACATGCACACATAACATTCACCGATTGCTTCGTCCCCAAAGAGAATCTTCTTGGCACAGAGTATGAAGGATTTATGGTTGCGATGAGCGCGCTCGATCACGGTCGGCTCGGCGTTGCAGCAGGCGCGCTTGGTGTGCATCAGGCATGTCTTGATGCAAGCGTGGATTTTGCCCGTAAGCGCAAGCAGTTCGGTCAACGCATTGGCGATATGCAGATGATTCAATCACTCATTGCAGAGATGAAGGTCTCGCTCGAAGCATCTCGCTTACTTGTCTATCATGCGGCATGGAAAAAAGATAATGGCGAGACGTCATCACTCGAAGCATCAATGGCAAAGTATCATGCAACCGAAGCAGCCGTAAAAGCTGCGGGAGATGCTGTGCTAATTCACGGCGGAAGAGGGTATTCCAACGAGTATCCTGTCGAAAGGTATTACAGGGACATCAAAGGATTGCAGATATACGAAGGAACATCACAAGTTCAACGCATCGTCATAGCGCGGCACGTCATCGGGAAGCCGTAAACTAATTCACTTTACTGGCGGTTTATACACTTTCTTAACACAAGGAAAACTATGGGTATCTTTTTCTTACTTATGCTTGCGGCAATGGCGGGGATCATCTACATCGTCTATAAGGACGTGCCACGCAAGAACAAAAAAGTTTAAATCGGAAGCAGTCCGAACGAGCCGGCGGCGAGTGCCGTTACGGCTGTTTTGATTATTATCGAATACATTTTCTTCCTGTCCTTTTGCAGTTGGTTTTCTGTTCTGTCAACCTTTGTTCGTTTCGTCCCCTCTTCGATTGTACCCTGAAGTGAGTTTGCTACGCAAAAGTGTTCGTTCGCCTGAATGAAGTTCAGCGCAGCACCTGCACCAAACCCAGCCGTTGACATAAAGCGAAACACAGGGTCAATATGAAAATAGAACATAATAGCCAAGACGATAAGACCAATGATGGCTGTGATCGCCCCAAGTTTTTTACGAAGACGAATCCCTGCAATATCAATATTGCAAACACCTGCATCATACATACTGCCCTTATCCATCAATTATAAAGAAGATATTTCTGTCGTTTTGTCCGGAATGCGCTGCATTCGGTTTTCCACTCTTGTGTAAGTCCGCCACTAAGACCTGCTTCGATGTTCTTACGAAGCTGTGAGGAGCCGACTACTTTATCGAACATACGCTTTGACGAGGTGATTGTTGCGGCATATGCCTTAGCAATGTTCGTATCGGTTGCTATTAGATCAGCAAGGAAGCTGAACTGCGCCGAAAATATCTCTCCGCTCGGACTCGCTGGCGGGAGAACGACGCGAATACCATTATAAGATTTTATCGTATCGCCGAAGGGTGTTGTAAAATCTTCAAGCTCGACAAATACATCGCTCGGCAGATATGATTGCAGTATCATCTTCATTCGCTCCGCTTTTGCAAGTCGCGAGCCGAGACGAAGGAACGGCTCGTCGCTTCCGATGCCGACAGAGATAAGCCCAAGCTCACCAAGCGCGCCGAACATCGCACAACCAACAGCACTTTCATACGTCGGAATATTCGGTGAAGGCGGTGTCCACTTAAGTCCTGTTCTATCCCATGTCATCGCTCGCTTCCAAGACTCCATCTTGATAACCTTCAGCTTCAGCTTCTCTGCCCCTTTGAACCATCGCTCACCTTTTGCCATCTCGGCAAGTTCACCGAGGGTCATGCCATGAATATAGGGAATAGGAATGATGCCGACGAATGATTTCAGCGAAGTATCCAGTATGCCGCCTTCGATGCGTTCGCCGCCGAGAGGGTTTGGTCTATCAAGCACAATGAACTCCAGGTTATTCTCACTTGCTGCTTCCATTGCAAGTATCATTGTGGATAGATATGTGTATGCCCGGACGCCGATGTCTTGAATATCAAAGACCAGTGTATTCACACCGCGAAGCATTTCTTTTGTGGGCTTGCGGGTGCTACCATAAAGAGAATGGACAGGAATTCCTTGGTAGTTTTCTATGGTGTCGCTCTTGATACCTGCCTTACGTACGCCGCCAAATCCATGCTCGGGCGAGAAGAAAGCAACAACGGTTATACCTTTTGATTTATTAAGTACATCCGGACCAAAGTCATTCGTCGCGGTGCGTGATGTCTGATTACAGATAAATCCGATACGCTTCCCACGAAGTTCGCTGAAGTTCTTGGTATAGAGTCCGTCAAGAGCGGTAGTGGTTCGCGAATGAACAGGAGTGATAGAAAGAACCAGAACAATAACAACGAATATTCTTTTCATTTTTTATACTATCTTTCTCCGCAACCTCGCAACAGGTATGTTCATCTGTTCGCGGTACTTTGCTAAGGTGCGGCGGGCTACGGTGTAGCCGTCAGATTTGAGAAGCTCAACAAGGTCTTCGTCGGAATATGGGTCGCCAGGATTTTCGGATTCAAGGATTTCTTTGATGCGTCCTTTGACAACTTTATTTGAGACCGATTCATGTTCGCCGTCCCCACCCTCGAAAGCAATAGCTTCACTGAAGAAATACTTCAGCTCATAGACACCTTCATCACATTGGCAATATTTCCCGTTAACGACGCGGCTAATCGTTGAGATATCGAGACCGGCTTGTTCTGCAACTTGTTTATAGACGAGCGGGCGGAGAAACTTCTCGCCCTTCTCGAAGAACTCGTGTTGATGCGAGACGATAGCAGTCATCACTTTCATCAGTGTCTCGCGTCTTTGATAGATAGCAAGCAGAAAATCTTTCGCCGATTGAAATTTATCATTGATGAATTTCTTCACTTCTTGGTCAACAGGTTTGCCATCGACTCCGCTTTTTTTGACAAGCTGCTTATATGCCGCATTTACTCGCAGTGTAGGGATGCCGCGTTCATTAAGTGTGATCATGAAATCTTTTCCGTTCGGCGATTTCTCAATGTAAAAGTCAGGCGTGATATAGCGTGTACCTTCACCTCT
>JAYUZC010000281.1:0-4753 GCA_043752045.1 Bacteroidota bacterium
AAGATAAGGAAAAATTGATTGGGTTATCTAGACATCAAATTGATGTAGCAGTGGCTGCACTTAACCGTTTAATGTACATTGTAGAACTGGAACTTAGTGAACCACACTGTTCATATTCTGAAGTTGACTTAGGTAGAGATGGAAATGATTTGGTAAAGATATTAAGGAGCGAATTGACCAGAAGTAACAGAAATCGTGAGGGTCACATATTCATTCACAGCCCTAATCATAATATTGATGACGAAGTTTATAAGTTGACAAGTCTGCGATTTGATCGACCAGCAACAATTGATGAAAAAGTTAGTGATTCGATTTATGAATTGTTCGGTGCAGTAGGAGAAGCAAAAGGAATTTCAGTGTTTGGTAACTCTTCTGACCCTCGACCTCACGAAGGCGAGCGAGCACAAACAACATGACCAGATGGTAACGTTAGTCGAGCAGATGCTTGAAGCCAAGAAGCGCCTCGCCACCGCCCGCACCGACTCCGACAAAACCCATGCCCAACGCAAATGCGAGTATCTCGATAACGAGATAGACAAGTTGGTGTATGAGTTGTATGGTTTGAGCGCGGAGGAAGTGGGGATAGTGGAGGGAGTGTAGAGAGAAAGTTGAGTGTGAAGAACTGATCATTAGACAAAATTGTAGTAAAAACAGGAGAACAATAACATGGTAACAGCGGAAACAGCCATAGATAGAGCGTCAGAGTTTTTAAAAGGACTCAAATCGGAATATATCGGCACGATAGAAGACAACAGCATTAGGTTGGAAACGATACAATTCTTTCCAAATGAATGGATTGTTGTTTTGAGCTATCTCACAAAAACTCCTCGCCAAGGTGAAAGCGCATTAAATCCACTCCTGGAAGCGCTTTCATATCAACGGTATTACAAAGAATTTGAGATAGATTCTACGACGGGTAAACTTGTTGCTATGCGCAACCCTCATGAACATGAAAGTACAACTCGTGTGGCGTCATGAGTGAGCTTCGGAACCTCTATCCGGAGGTCAAGAAGATTCTTCTTGATGCAAACATCCTCGTCATTCTGATAGCATCGAAAGTTCGCCCAGAGTTGCTTGAAAGGCTCTCTCCGGGGAATCGTCGTTTTGCTATGGAAGATATAGAACGTTTAGAGAAAGTATTATCGAAGTATCCGATAGTTGTAACAACTCCTTATGTTCTCACCGAAGTCAACTCGCTCATTAATAGTCGCGTAGATAAGAATTCTGCTGTTGAATGTAGAGCTTTCTTAGCTCAAGCTATTGCAAGTCTTGAGAATCACTATGTTGAACCTTCCGTGCTTTCTGCTGATCCGGATTTCACTACCTACGGCATTGCAGATATAAGTATACGCTATGCCATTGTCAAAGAAGATACACTCGTTCTATCAGAAGATAACCCATTGCGTGGCTTACTTCGCGATAGATATATATTAAGCTATTTCGATCTAAAAGACATTCTTTCGGGTCTTCAGTAAACATATGCAGATGCTTGAAGCCAAGAAGCGCCTCGCCACTGCCCGCACCGACTTCGACAAAACCCAAGCCCAACGCAAATGCGAGTACCTCGATAACGAGATAGACAAGTTGGTCTATGAGTTGTATGGTTTGAGCGCGGAGGAAGTGGGGATAGTGGAGGGGGTGTGAAAAAGTTAAAATTGGGGAAACAATGCTTTGTTTTGTAGATGAATCTGGAGATACGGGGTTAAAGACGAGTGCGGGGTCAAGCACGCATTTTACTATTGCGCTTATTCTCTTTCCGGATAACGATGAGGCAGATGCTTGCGATCAGAGGATATCGCTTCTGCGTCGTGAGCTTGGGATACATCCTGAATATGAATTTCATTTCTCGCACAACTCTGATCGTGTCAAAGAAGCGTTCTTTGATGCAGTTGTTCCGTATAATTTCTTTTACCTTGGTTTTACCATAAACAAGAAAGAGATTTACGGGGAAGGATTCAAGTACAAGAATTCATTCTATAAGTACACCTGCGGATTAGTATTTGAAAATGCAAAGTCACATCTTGAGAACGCCATCATAGTCTTTGACGGGAACGGCTCTCGTGAATTCCGCAATCAACTTTGCCGATACCTAAAGAAACGCATCAATCCTGTAGAAGGTACACTTCATATCAAAGGGATAAAGATACAGGATTCGAAAAAGAATAACCTTATACAAATGGCAGATATGATATGCGGTTCGCTTGGGCAGGGATTAAAAACGCATCGAAAGGATTCAGCTAAGTATCATTCAAAGATACGTCACCGTGAAATATCGTGGCACGTTTGGCCCAAGGGGAAATAAAAAAGCTGAAGCTCTATCCCTTTCGGGCACGCACACCATAAAGGTTACAGTTCGAGCTTCAGCCAATTCCAGATAATTAAACGAAATTTGCCCGGAAAATAGTTGCATTCAGAGGCCCAGCTCTCTCCTTCCCCTTCTCTTTGCTCAGGGCATGCTTTTGAAGGAAGGAGATACAGAGGATGGTTATTCATAAGACAATACGATATTTTCTTCTGCATCTCGTTAGCCGATTTGTCTGGCTTGCGCCATTTTATTAATAACCATCCCCCAGCCCCTTTCCTTCCTTCGTCAGGACAGGCACTTGAAAAGGAAGGGGAGCAAGATGGGCTCCTTGAAAAGTAGAGGGTGCAATTACCGGAATTGCTTGAGATATGGTTCAAAGATAAAGATGCGGTTTCTTGACTGACCTGTCGCCTCGTGCAGCCATCCCTGTTCGGTGAACGAGCGTACAAGATTCCCCGCTGCCCGTGTGCTTAATGAGCATATCTCCTCGACTTCCTTCACAGAGACATACGGATCTTTGAAAAGGGAATTCATCAGTTGGGTCGCAGTATAGCTTCTTCTCTCGAATTCTTTATGTATCGTTTCTTCCATCATGTTCTTCAAGGCAAGTATATTCCTCAATGAGTCAACTGCTTGCGAAGCGGTCTCTTCGATACCCGTGAGAAAATATTTCAACCATTGCAGCATGTCGTTCTTTTGGCGAACGCCGGTTAAGTTGTCGTAATAGAGTGTCTTGTTCTTTTCTAAAAAAGCCGAGAGATAGAGTAGCGGCTTATCCAAAATATGCTCGCTGACAAAGTAGAGTGTGACAAGCAGCCGACCGATACGCCCGTTACCATCTAAGAACGGGTGAATGGTCGCGAACTGATAGTGCATGATGCCTGCCCTGATAAGAGAAGGAATATGTAGATCGCGGTTATGGAGGAAGTTTTCCATATCTCCGATGAGCGGATTGACAAGCGTATGCGGCGGAGGGATGAAGATAGCATCGCGTAGTGATGCCCCGCCTACCCAGTTCTGGCTTGTTCGGAATTCACCGGGCATTTTTTGTGTGCCCCGCACCCCCTGCATGAGAATATGATGCATCTCTTTGATGAGTCTTGTAGATATCGGGACCCTTTGCAGCTGGTCAATACCATGATTCATCGCTTCCGTATAATTCTGTACTTCCTGCCAGTCATCACGCGATTCAGGACGTACTTCTTCTTTGGGCAAGAGCGCCTCTTCCATATTTGTTTGTGTACCTTCGATCTTCGAGGAGAGCACAGCCTCTTTAATGATGTGCATGTGAATAAAAAGATCGATATTAGGTACAAGTCTTGCAAAGGAATTGAGCTCACCCAACTTCCTTGACGCACTTTCAAGCAGTTCATTAAGCGTACCGTCTTTCCATGACCACCCCGTGTCTATCCGCTCCGGCACAAAATAGCGGTATCCATCACCTTTCTCCTGATGCCCTGCTTTGAATGATTCAACCTCTATCATATGCTCTGAAAGTAGATTATAGATTCCGTTAGTTTACTTTTAACCTCTAAAGTACACTATAGATTCCGTTAGTTTACTTTTAAGCTCTAAAGTAACTTAAGATAAATCGTAAGTTACTTTGGCAAAGGATGTAAAAACATCAAAAATGCCGATAATTCATTGATTTAGTATAAATTAGCAATAAAATTTCGCTTTTTGTGTGGTATGCCAGATTATTCCGTATATTCGTATGGGGAAGTTTGGGCGTTTTATGTGTTTGGTGAGTTTTAGGAGTTTTAGGAGTTTTAGGAGTTGAGGTCAGATGTGTAAATTTACAGCACCATCCCAAAAACCATACGTCCATACCACCATTCAACCATCCCCCCGACCCCGTGTGGTGCACAATTAGATCGTTGATTTTTAATGTACTTACATAGGGTAGTTGGTAGTCTTTAGTCGGTAGTCGTTAGTGGGGAGTGAAGTTAAAAGGGAAAAATTGTGACACGTAAATAGTGGGTCGGACTTTAGTCCGTCATCCGCCATGGCGGACTAAAGTCCGCGCCACCAGTACCCATTCCCCAACTAACGACTAAAGACTACCGACTAACGACTCCCATTGAACTTACGGCACACTAAACACGTTATACGCCCGTCGTTTCGGAAGAGACGACCGGTGGAGCTCGTAGCTCAGTGGCAGAGCATCTGACTTTTAATCAGAGGGTCGTCGGTTCGATCCCGCCCGGGCTCACTTTTTTTATTAACTATTTCAATTTAACACCAATGAAACGTTACAGCATACTATCAGTAATGTTCGCACTTATGCTCGGCTTAGTCGTAGCAAGCTGCGGAACGAAGGTAGACGAGGCACTCGTCGCCGAATACAATGCAAAGAAGGCAGAAGCAGAGAAGCTCCTCATCGACGCTGAAGCCGGCAAAGAGAAAATGCACGTTGATCATGATGCATGGTCAGCAAAGCTTGACGAA
>JAYUZC010000282.1:0-11531 GCA_043752045.1 Bacteroidota bacterium
TCAAAGCCGACATCAATAAGACCTACCACAACACCTTTTCCATTTAATGGCATAGGAAGCCCGACACCTTGAATAACCGAATCTATGTTCGCGGCATAACGCGCAGAATCCATCTGCATCCGTACCTGTTGCGCCACTTCCATATATACTATCCCTTTTAGCTTGGTGACGGCTTTTAGACTCTCAATTGGTACACGCAATGTCCAGATATTTCCTGCCTTTGTGCCTACGTTCACTCCAAGTGTACGTAATCGTCTCTCATCCATCTGATCATTGACCTTCATGAGTAAGCTCACAACAGACTTGTTCTTTGTACTCTGCGCTGCAAATCTGGGATGCTTGGAACTTGAAGCCATCTCATTGCGCTTGAGAAGCTGCATCAAGTTCGGAGCGAATCTTGCATTGCCAGTTTGTGCTTGAAGTTGAAGAGAGATAAGAGAAAGAACGAAAGCAACGCAAAACTTAGTATATCGCATAATGAATTTGTGATAGGTGAAATCCAAAAGGTCGGTGATTTGAATTAGTAAGAGTTCAGTGTATGATTTAGTAAAAAAAAATATAGAACTTGCGTTCCAGTGAATAATCCATACAGCTATCCTTTACAATGTCTGACATTGTTTTTACAATAGATATTGGAATAGTTTGCCATCTTTAGCGCTTACTTCCCCGCCGCTTCTGCCCGCTTCATCATTTCTTCGGGTGATATGTCCTCGACGTGCGTTGCTATCCACCACTGGTTGCCCCAGGGGTCGGTGACACCAGAAGAGCGGTCGCCGTAGAACTCTGTCGTTGGTTCGCGAAGTGACTTTCCGCCGGCTGCCATAGCATTCTTATAAACACTATCACAATCCTCTACATAGAGATAGAGCATAACGGGCAATGATGCCATATCACCATGCGTTTCGCCCATCATGATGATCGAATCACCAATGATGATCTCGGCATGCATGATGCGCCCCTCGGGTGTCAGATGTTTTTCCTTGAGTGTTGCGCCGAAGGCAGCAATAGTAAAATCTATCGTTTCGGCAATGTTGGTATTATAAATGAACGGCGTGACCGTATGGTATGCTTTTGGTTTGTATTCTACTGACATATAGGTGCCTGTTGGTTAATGGACTAATATACGAAGATTTGAGAATGGGTGTTAGGGAATCGGGAATGGGGTAAAATAAGATGTGTAGCGTGTCATTGCGAGGAACGACCGAAGGGAGTGACGAAGCAATCTAAACTTTTGAACGATAGACTAACTTCAATATTTGAGATTGCTTCGTCGGGCTAAAGCCGCTCCTCGCAATGGCACATAGAGGTTTCTTACTAACGACTACTAACTACCCCAAATATACCAACCACAAAATAACAGCCCACAACCCAAGCATAAGATAATACCAGCTTTGTGAATTTGCGAAGCCTGCATTTTTTTCTAAAAGGAGCTGCACCGTTGCTTTCGGGCGGAGGAAATGAATCTGTGCATAGACACCACCGATGAAGTGCGCGATAAATAGACCTGTGATAACATAGTACATCCCGCCATACACGCCTGACATATCAATGTCTGCACTAATGAGCCGTCCCCATTCAAGAACAAATGCAAGTAAGAATAGAAGTGATGCAAGCAGACTATAGAGAACATAGGTTCTAAAACCGGAATAGTCAGGAAGATCAGAACGTTTGCGAGCGAGTTTCATGAAGATAACACATAGAAGTAACGCTATCGTCATCGGTAGTGCTTTCAGAAACGTCATCTCGGGTACATTTGCAGGAGGCCACTCTTCGTTCGTGCCGCGAAGTACGAACCATCCGCCGAATAGCCCTGCGAAAAGCATGACGGTCAAACCAATATAGAGGGTAAAGCCAAGACGTTTCGAGTTGATAAGCTCTTTACCATCGTGGGTAGAGTCTAAGAGTCCGGGTCGTTCGTATATGATGCCTGACATTGTAGTTTAAAGTGAAGGATAAATAACTGCCGCAAAGAGCAGCGCAAAAACAGTAAGACCAACAATGACAGAGACAAGAACAACGAGCGTCTTCTTGTTCTTCGAGCGCGTGTTCACCGATGTTTTAATGAATGGTTCGTTCTCTTGCATATTACAATTTATCGATAAGCATGAGGATAAGGATGATCGGCAGATAAAGTATCGAAGCAAAAAGCAATTGTTTTGCCGCGCCGTTAGTGCGTTTGAATGCAAGCATAACACCAGAGACTAGGAATCCAAGCGAAAGGGCGACAGCTCCGTACGCATAGATCATGCCCGTCATTCCGAGCTTTGTCGGCATGATGCTCACCGGCAGCAGCGCAACAAGATAGATCAGTGTTTGATGTGATGCAGATATGCCTTCGGGTTCAACGACCGTTATCATGGGGAAACCCGCTCGCGAGTAATCCTTGCGGTACATCCACGCTATCGCAAGGAAGTGCGGTATCTGCCATAGGAATAAAATTGCAAAGAGCGTCCAGCCGCGAGCATCAATCGAACCAGTCACTGCTACCCAACCGATAAGGATCGGTATCGCCCCCGGAAATGCACCCACAATCGTTGAGAGTGATGAATACTTTTTAAGCGGAGTATAAACAAAGAGATATCCAATGAGCGTAGCAATTGCAAGCAGTGCTGATATACTATTGACTGCAAGAAGAAGCCAGACAACGCCTATGACTGACATCACAACACCGAAGATCAGTCCGTTCGAAGCGGATACCCTACCTGCAGGAAGCGGACGCTTCTCGGTGCGCTTCATTTCCGTGTCTGCTTTGATCTCGATGACCTGATTCAACGCGCCGCCGCCAGCGGTGACAAATGCCGTTGCAATAATAACATGAAAAAGCAAAACCAGATCAAGCGGACCGTTCGATGCCATATAGAATGAGGCGAAGGTCGTGATGAGCGCATAGAAGCCAATGCCAGGCTTCGAGAGATCATAGAAATCCCGAAGCATTGACTTCACGTCTGCTTGCTCTGCTGGTTGCGTCGGTATGTTCTCTGCTACTTCCACAATATGTTTGAAATTTCTATCTTTGTTGGTGCTGCGCTATGCTCGGCAATTGGTTTGGTAAAATGCCTAACGCGCACAGCTAAGATGAATTGCGATGCAAGAACAGCGGCGCCTCCAACAACGTGCAACGAAGTCCAGTTAGGGTCTTTTGCTGACCAGATCGTAACTGCGCCGAGGGTAATCTGAAAAATAACAAGTGCCATCCCTGCAATAGCTGGGCGACGATATGATGAAAACCTCTTTGCATCTCTAAGAGCAAGCAATCCTGTCCGCCAGATAAGTACGCCTACGACCATTGCCCAGAGACGATGTGCGAAATTCAGCGCTACGCCAGCAGATGTAAAATCAGGGATGAGTTTGCCATCGGCTAACGGGAAGGTTGAGATAGCAAGCCCCGCTTCTTCATGACGCATGACCGCACCGAGAAGGAGTTGAATGAAGATTGCACCGACGGTTATGAATGTTGCGCCGCGAAGTTTTTCCGTCCTCTGGTCACTTACCTTCACTACATCATCATCCCAATCCTTGCGAGTCACCATTGACATAGCAACCGTAAGACAGAACGTAATTTGTGCAAGAGCGGCATGAGCTGTCGAATTCCATGTTGGTAGAAGAAGATACACAGTAAGACCGCCCAATGCCCCCTGCACACATACAGCAAGCAACGAGTACCATCCAAGTTTCTTCACCCATTTGCGCGGTTCGCTTCGCCACATCCATAATGCAAGAACAAGAATACAAAAACCAACGAGTGATGCGTAAAGACGGTGACCATGTTCATAAAAAATACCACCGACCATCCAGTGCAGTGGGAATGTGAACATATTATATCCATAAGATGTCGGCCAATCAGGAACAGAGAGTCCTGCTTCATGGCTCTTGACAAGTCCGCCGACAAAGATGAGCGGAAACGTCAGACACGTTGTAAAAAAAGCAAAACGGTGAAGCCAGACACTTTTGCTGACCTCACCGTTTGTTGAAATACTTTTCATTTAGAACCTCATGCGTTACCGAAGCAAACATATAGTTTGCAAAACCTAATTTAATGTTTTCCGTTAGTTGAAGCTTCTGCAAATCCCGGAGGAGGTACATTCTGCGGATAGTAATCCTGTCCGTTCGGTGCATCAGGAGCACTGTACTCGTACGGTCCGCGGAATACTCTCGGAGTCTCTGCAAAGTTACCGTGCGGGATCGGATTTGCAACAGTCCACTCAAGCGTATTTGCATGCCATGGATTAATGTCTGCTTTCTTACCTCTAAAGATACTCCAGAGAAGATTAAAGAGGAAGATGAGCGTAGAGAGTCCGAGGATGAATGCACAGACCGTCATGAACGCATTGAGTTCTTTGAATCGAGCAAGGTGGACGTACTGGGTGTAATCATAGATACGTCGCATCATACCACCAATACCTAAAATATGCATCGGGAAGAACACACCGTTAAACGCCAAGAACGACATCCAGAAATGTATCTTACCCCACTTCTCGTTCATCATCCGACCGAACATCTTTGGAAACCAGAAGTAGATACCACCGAAGATCGCAAAGATAGAACCGCCGAAGAGCACATAGTGAATATGCCCAACGATAAAGTATGTATCATGGATGAAGATATCAACCGGTGAGTTCGCCATGAAGATACCTGTTAACCCGCCGATAACGAACATCGTAACGAATGCTATTGCAAAAAGAAATGCTGTGGTGAACTTGAAGTTACCGCCCCATATCGTGCCAAGCCAGTTGAACACTTTAATAGCAGAAGGTACTGCGATCATCATCGTTGAGATCATGAACGTGGTGCCGAGTATCGGATTCATACCTGATTGGAACATGTGATGTCCCCATACGATAAAGCCGAGGAATGCTATACCAATGATGGCAAGTACCATTGCCTTGTACCCAAAGATCGGCTTTCGGCTTCCGACCGCAAGTATATCAGATGCTATACCCATTGCAGGTAAGATCATAATATACACTTCGGGATGCCCAAAGAACCAGAAGAGATGCTGCCAGAGCAGCACTTGTCCGCCACCGGCATGTCCTGTCAGCGGTGCTCCGCCCAAGAGCAGCCCCGTCGGGATAAAGAAACTTGTATGGAGTGTACGATCAAAAAGAAGGAGCATGAGTGCAGCACCAAGAACAGGGACTGCAAGAAGAAGGAGCACTGCCGTTACAAAGATAGCCCAAATGGTTAGCGGCATACGGAACCATGACATTCCTGGTGCTCGCATATTAACAACCGTTGTGATGTAGTTGATCGCCCCTAAGAGCGAGGACATACCAGATAAGAATAGCGCAATCAGCCAGAGGTTTGTCCCCCATTCTACACCGGTATATCCGGAAACAGCCGAGAGTGTCGGATACCCAGTCCATCCGCCTGCTGCAGCGCCGCCTTTGACAAGGAAGCTCGCTGTCATTGTACAACCGGCAAGGAATGCAACCCAGAACGATGCCATGTTGATCTTCGGGAATGCCATATCGCCTGCACCGATCTGAAGCGGAATAAGGAAGTTCGCGAACGTCCCCATCAGGAACGGCATGACCGCAAAGAAGATCATGTAGGTGGCATGCATCGTAAATGCAGTGTTGTAAAAGTTATCAGTGATGATACCTTTTGGTACTGCCTTCGAGCCGAAAATAAATTCAAAGACTCCGCCAAAGAAGGTATAGAACGTACCTTGATGATCGGGGAAGCCAAGCTGTAAACGAACCACCAATGCAAGTGCACCGCCGACAAGCAAGAAGAACGAGCTCATGAACATGAACTGTATCGCTATCATCTTGTGATCGGTCGAGAAGAGATACTTGCGGACAAAACTTAGCTCATGATGCCCGTGAGCGTCGTGCCCATGTGCATCGGCATGTTTGATCTTTGCCGGTAAAATGATCGTTGACATCGTTTATTAATTCTCCTTTGTCAAAAAATTATTATTGGCTTGCAAGCCATGTATTAAGCGAATCACGAGTACCAACTGTGAGGTACCCTTTCATACGATAGTGCTGCGCACCGCATAGCTCCGCACATGCTATCTCATAACTGCCTGCCTTTGTCGGTTGTAACCAAACGACAGAGCTCATACCGGGAACGGCATCCTGCTTGACACGGAACTCTGGAAGAAAGAAGCTGTGAATAACATCCTGCGCATGAAGTGATATTTGCACCGGCTCATTATTCACTAGGAATAACTGATTGATGGTGTTAATATCATCTTCTGTATCAAACTTTTTATCTGCGCCGGGGTAGGTAATATCCCATTGGAACTGGCGTGGCTTGATACGTATCTGATCGGCATTCTTCGGAAACTGCTCCGGGTAACGTATCTCTGACCAAAGTGAATTACTAAAGACGGCAAGGAATGCAAGAATAAGCGCAGGGATAGCAGTCCAGATGATCTCAACTTTATTATTACCGTGATAGTATTTTGCTTTCTTTCCCGGTGCGTATGCATACTTCATCAAGAACCATACGAATGCGAACTCTACGAGAATAAAGACGATCATCGTAAGCCACATAATAAAATCGAACATGCCGTCGATCTTTGGGGCATACGTTGACGTAGCATCGGGCAGCCACCAATGGCTGTAGGTATTCGTCTTTGAGACGGACGGAAGTTGGATAATAAAGTACGGGACGATCAACACTGCAAGCGTGACAAGCGTACCGAGAACAACGTAAAGTTTTGATTTCATAGCCGCAATACTTACACTTCTACTTGACTATCGCTTCATCACAACTTCGAGAAGCAATGGTGAACACAACACAGAATAAAAAAGAGTATCCCCGCTTGTGAAGGCGGGGATACGAGAGAAAATTTACTCGGGCTTGACTTTCATGTCAGCCGTCTTTGCCTCTTTAGCAGCAACGGTGACCTTCATCTCCGAAGTAACACCTGCCGGTGTACCCTTTGATGATTCATGCCATACAGCAAGTGTATATTCACCTGCAGGTAACCCTTTGATCTCGAACTTACCGTCAGGACCTGTTACCGCATGGAATGGGTGATTAAGAACACCAACGTATGTCTTCATCCAGCCGTGAACATCACACTTGATCGGGATCATGATCTCGGGCTTCGAGAACTCTTCCTTTTTGATGCTTTCTGGTGCACCGGCTGGCTGTCCTTCATTGAACTGTCCATTCTTTTCTGCAAAAGAGTGGATGTTATGAAGCGTCTGGTCACTGTTGGTGATCTTCACCGTTGCGCCAACGGTAACACCTGCTACACGTGGGTAGTACATACAACCTTTTTGGTCGAGTGTTACTTCGTTTACAAGTGGAGCATATTCTTTTCCGCCGAGACCATCTTTTACATAGACGAATGCATTTGCTACGCCGCCTTCAGCACTGACCATCCAGAAATCATCCATCTGCGGTGTTGAATGCGCTGACTTACAGACAGGGTCTGCATCCATCTTGATCTGCTTTGCTGCCGTTGCAGAGCCATCAAGTGTGATAGTGCCGCTAACAATAGCGCCGTTAGCCATATCAACAGTTTGCGCTATAGGGGTTGCGTCTGGATCTTCTGCATCAGGATCAGGATCATCTTCTTTTTTACCGCCGCAGCTTACTAAAGCAACGACTGCGAGTAACGATAATAAATATGCAAGTTTACGTAACATCGTAGTTATGAATTATTTGAATAAAATAGTGTGTCTATTATTGTAACGGCTACAAAAATACGCAAAAAATCAGCCCCAAAAAGAAATTTAGGGACAAAAGACGGACGTATCCCGTCTGATTTCTGCTCGTTTGAGGACATATTGACAAAAAACACTGTTCTTTGCCGATATGAACCGTCCCAAGATGAACGCCAGTGAAGCATTCGAGCATTGCAAACGCATTGCTACAAGCCATTATGAGAACTTCCCTGTCGGTTCATTTCTTATCCCAAAAGCAAGCAGAAAGCACTTTTACGCTCTTTATGCCTTTATGCGGACTGCCGATGATATGGCTGATCTGCCTTCATCCGGGACACCCGCCGAACGTCTCGAAAAACTTGCCAACTGGCGAAGCCATCTCGAAGACATCTATAATAACAAACCTGCTACCCACCCTGTGTTCATCGCTTTGGCTGAAACGATACATAAGTATGGTTTTGAAAAGGAGACATTTACACGGCTCCTCGATGCCTTCGAGTTCGATGCAAAAGGTGAGGTTGCATTTGCGACCCATGATGACCTCCGTTGGTACACCGCCCGTTCGGCAGACCCTGTCGGGGAGCTTGTCCTCGGGCTTTTCGGCTATAAAGATAATGGGCTAATTGCACTTTCTGATGAAATATGTTCGGGCTTACAGTTGTTGAACTTTATACAAGACCTTGCAGATGATGTACGTAATACCAGATATTACCTCCCCACAGAAGACTGCAGTAGGTTCGGCGTAACACAGAAAGAGATAGCCCATGGTGGCGAGAGCGTAAATAAGCTCATTCTTTATCAAACCGTTAAAACTGAAGAAATGATAGACCGCGGGGCTCAGCTTGCGGAATTAGTCAGTGGTCGGTTGCGGTTTGAATTAAGGGCTGTCGTATTCGGAGCACGCAGAATGATAGGAAAGATTCGCCAGCAGAACGGCGACGTCTTATCAAAGAGACCGAAACTTTCAAAATCCGAACACGTCTATATCCTATTGAAGAGTTTAGTAACGAAAACAGTATAGAAACAATGAGTAAGCACACTTCACGCAATGCAGAGCTTCTCCTCGAAGAGAATATGCCTCCGCTCGTGCAGGGTGCAGAAAAGAGTAGTTTTTTCTACTCGTTTTCACTGTTGCCAAAGAACGAACGCCTTGCGATCCAATCTGTCTATGAGTTCTGCCGATACACCGATGACCTTGTTGATGAGGACGTAGCACTTGATATTCCCGGCATTGATCTTCGTCAAGATCAAGCCGTCGAAAAAAAGCGCATCAAGCTCAATTGGTGGCGTGATGAAGTTGATAAATGCTATGCAGGTACATCGAAACATCCGATACTTGTCAGTTTGCATTTTGTTATCTCACGCTTCAAGATACCAAAGCAGTATTTCTTGACACTCATTGACGGTGTTGAGATGGATCTCACCCGGAACCGTTACCAAACATTTGATGAGCTAAAAGATTATTGCTACGCCGTTGCAAGTATTGTGGGGCTTATCACTATCGAGATATTCGGTTATAAGTTTGAAGAGACGAAGGAATATGCCGTTGACCTCGGGACTGCATTACAACTGACAAACATTCTTCGCGACATCAAGAAGGATGCTTCGATGGGACGTATCTACATTCCGAAAGAAGATATGCGCCGCTTCGGTGTTACCGAAGAAGACATCATGAACTCGAACTACAACCTCCCGTTCATCAACCTCATGAAGTTCGAGGTAGCTCGTGCAAGAACATATTATGCATCAGCAAGAGCAAAACTATCAAAGGATGAACGCTTCACACTCTTCGCCGCGCAGATAATGGATGCTATCTATTTCCGTCTGCTTCGCAAGATAGAACTTGCAGAGTTCAATGTCTATCAAAAACGTATCAATGTATCTACCCCTCACAAGATACTCATCGCGATGAAGTATTGGTTCAGGAGTGTCCTGCTTCGGCAGAAGCATGCCTAATCGCCTCATTCGTGAATCACTTCCCCTCCTATCATTGTTTTCTAATCCATGAACGTACTTTTTTCGGTTATTCTGCTTCTTGGCGCGTTGTCGTTTGTTTGGTGGGGGTATAAGAACCTCGTCAAACGTGAACGTGATAGCGAAGAAGAATCCGCTGATGGGGTTGCCTGCCATCTCTGCCTTCAGCCGTATCTTGAAACGCAGGTCGTGACGGTCGAGAAGAAAGCCGGGTTCGAGAATTACTTCTGCGGCTCCTGCATTGCCAAACTTGCCGCCGAATACAATGATATGGTCCGCGACGGCGACGCCCCACCGATATACGAAGACCACGTCCTGAACGGCGATAACTCGAATGCTGTTAGGTATAATTAGGAAGGAGATAGTAGTATGTCTTTTACTGAAATTCTAGAAGAAGTTGACCATCTAAACTCGCAGGAGCTTACTGTGCTCTTCGATAAGGTACGTAGTGCACGGTATGACGAATGGGCTGAAAAAGTAGAAAAAGAAAGAAATGAAGCTATCCGTGCTTCTAAGGCAGGTGAACTTCAAGGAGGAACAGCCCAAGAAGTTATTGAACAGCTTCGTAACCTGCCTGATGATGACGAATGAGAAGAATTGAATACACAAAGCAGTTCATTCGTCAATACAAGAAATATCGGAAGAAGTATCCTCTGCTTGAACGTGAGGTTGAACAAACGCTTTTGATGCTCGAAAATGATCCTTTCGATCCTCGATTAAAAACACATAAATTACATGGTAAACTATCAAGCACGTTATCATGTATCTGCGGTTTTGATTGTAGAATACTTTTTGAAATTGAAAAGATTGATGGTGACGAAGTGATCACAATCTATAAGATCGGTACTCACGACGAAATTTACTAATTGGCTAAAATCGGCAAAGTTGATCTTGGCGAACGTCCGCTCCTCCTCGCACCGATGGAGGATGTGACGGATATCGCATTCCGAATCCTCGCCCGCAAGATGGGTGCTGATGCCGTTTATACAGAATTCATTTCAAGCGAAGCACTCATCAGAGCTATCCCGAGTTCGGCGAAGAAGCTGGCACTTCTCGAAGAAGAACGTCCCGTCGCTATTCAGATCTATGGCGGCGACCCCGACCACATGCGCGAAGCGGCGCAGATATCCGAACTTGCCGGACCTGACTTCCTCGATATAAACTGCGGTTGTTGGGTGAAGAACGTCGCGGGTAAAGGTGCTGGAGCCGGACTCCTCAAAGACCTGCCGCGTATGGGAAAGATGGTAAAAGCTGTTGTTGATGGTTCGAAGTTGCCTGTTACTGTCAAGACTCGTCTTGGTTGGGATCAGCCGTCTATCAACGTCCTCGAAACTGCCCCGATGCTCGAGCAAGCCGGAGCTGCGGCTATCACCATCCATTGCCGTACAAGATCGCAAGGTCATAGCGGCGCGGCGGATTGGTCATGGATACCGAAGATAAAAGAACTCGTTTCGATTCCTGTCTTTGTCAATGGTGATGTAAATTCCCCCGAAGCAGCGAAGCGTGCTTTCGATGAGTTCGGCGCTGACGGAGCGATGATAGCTCGAGCGGCGATCAGTAATCCGTTCATCTTCCGCGAGACGAAGGAGTTCTTTGCAACGGGTACGTATCATATAGCAACTCTCGCCGAGCGTGTCGAGATATGCCTTATCCATCTTCGCCGCAACTGCGAACTCCGTGGCGAGCATCGCGGCATACCTAACTTCCGAAAATACTATCAGGGATACCTCAAAGGCGTCCGAGGTGCAGCGAAGGTTCGCGCCGAGCTGATGCGTATCGATACCCTCGCAGAAGTAGAAGACCGCATCTTCCGCTTCATGGCTGACCACGAGAACGGCATGTTCGAGAAAGAACCTGTCCTTGAGATGGCAGCGTAACTATTCTTACTCCCTCTCCTTACCAAGGAGAGGGTTGGGGTGAGGTTCTTCA
>JAYUZC010000283.1:0-4701 GCA_043752045.1 Bacteroidota bacterium
AGCATTTAATTCAATACTCGATGATAACGAAAGCCGATACTTTTGGCTAACCTTCAATTTTCTTGATCTCGTTCACCAAGACATGCCGAAGTGGTTAAATCTGGGGTTCGGATACAATGTAGAAAATATAGTGACAGAGCAATACGTCCCCGAGCGTTATGGCAGAATACCAACATCACACATGTTCATCGGCCCGGATATTAACCTAAAGCAATTACCCATTGAAGGAAAAGTGTGGGAAGTAATTGCCGAGATACTTGATCATATACGAATACCACTGCCGGGACTGCAGATTCACCCCATTGTGAAATGGCATTGGCTTGCACACTAATCATTTCCAACTAATTTGTTTTACTTCTTCACCATCGCTCTCAAATATCACTGCTCCACTATGGGCTGTGCTCAAGACTTTCGCTCCGCTTCTATACCAACGTTCCAGGACGTTCACGTTCGGATGTCCAAAAGCGTTTCGTTCACCAACAGATACAACCGCATATGACGGTTTTGTGAGCGAGACAAGTTCTCCTATAGAGCTTGACCTGCTCCCATGATGAGCGATCTTGACTACATCACTTTTTAAGAATGAACCATATTTACGGACGACCTCACGCTCGGCATCGGCTTCCGCATCAGCTAAGAAGAGAAATGATGTTTTGCCATAGACAAGTTTAATTATAATTGAACGATGGTTTTTATCTTCTACAATGCCGTCACTTTTTACATCGGGAGATAACACACACATCGAAAGCTCGTCATCAATGATCTTCTCACCTTGAAGGAGCTGCTCAACAGGTATCTTAGAGTGATATACAATACTATCAAGAGCATACGCGGTCAGATTCTCCGTTTTCTCGCCGCACGAATATATCTTCGCGATATATCCTGCTTTCAGCAGTGGCTCAAGCCCTGCGTAATGGTCATAGTGCATATGAGAAACGAATGCGCCGTCAATAGAAGAAATACCTTCTGCACGAAGGAACGGCAAAATACTTCGTTCGGATTGTGAGCGACCTGACAAACTCCTTCCACCGAAATCTATCATATAGTTCTTACCTCTTGGGGTATTAATAAGCACAGCATCACCTTGTCCAACATCAAAGAATACTATCTTTAACTTACCGTCCTCTTTTGTAATTGCAGAGACGAATGGGATATTGATGAGCATTAGCATTATGACAAAAGCAGTAGAAGTAATCATCCTGCCGATAAATCTCTTACGACTTTTAGATGATATGCAATATATGAGTAATGTCGTGAAGAGTACTATGGAGATGATTGTTGGTCGGGGCAATGTTATCATCGCAAATGGCAGTGATGAAGCAACGTGTGATATGCCAAGTGTCGCATCAACGAGTAACTTCAAACCCTCTCCATATAACGATGTTAGAAAAGAGCTGATAAATGACATTGGTATCAGTAGCATGCCAAGTATCGTAATGAGACCGGATATTGGAATAATAATAATGTTTGTAAAAAGACCAATGACAGATACTTGTTGATAATGATAGATAAGTATTGGGAGCGTCCCAACAAATACGGCTATCGTACCGAAGAATATGGACATGCAATAATGATAGACTTTCTCACGAAATGTAGGCACCTTTATTTCATTCAAAAATAATCTATCTAACTGTGGAGCTATTACTGCAAGCGAGAATACGGCACCATACGAAAGCTGAAAACCGATATTAAATAGTTCATTAGGGTTAAGAATCAGATTGATACATGCTGCAGCGGCGGTAATATTTAGCAGGTCAGTCTTTCGCTCGAAGATTCGGGCTGCAAGAAAGACGATGACAACTATTGTAGCGCGTAGGATGCTCGGCTGTCCGCCAATAACAAGTAAGTAGGTTACCACGATAGCAAGCGTGATAATACTCCGCAGCGCGCGTGAACGAATACGGAAGAGACGAAGCAGATAGTAAATAAAAAGGGCGACAAGTCCAAGATTAAAACCACTCACGACGAGAATATGAGTCAGTCCTGCGCGATTGAACTCCTGCCACGTCTCGGGAGGAAGTGAGTTTCCAGCACCTATCAATACCGCTTCAACAAACCCGGATGCCAACGTATCAGCTATAGCTGATGAAAGTACACCGGAGACATACTTTCGCACAGATTTCAGCAAACTCTCTTCATATTTCCCTACTTGTGCCGTAACTTGGTAATCATACCGTGAACGGAGATAGATCGCAGCATCTACATCATAGTCCCTTCGCATCTTCTCTGAATAATCTATCTGGTACGGGTTGCGCTTTCGCTCAAGTATGCGCAGTTCACCAAAAAGCGTTAGCTTGTCTCCTTCATTCGGTAATGGAAAGAAGTCTCTTTTGGACGGAAGTGGTATTTGAACTGCTGCGATGCCTGAAATATGATATACATCTTTTTCAATACGCACACTATCGGTTTGAACTGAATACATCGTGCCGAAGTCTGACTCATCGAGAACCGAAAGTATTTCTCCATAGACAACTACCTCTCCATTTATTGATGATGTGAGCTTGCGTAATGATGAATCTTCGTAAAGTGCTTCCCCCGATGCGTGAAGAAGACACCCCAGTGAAAGAGTAGAGACGATGAGAACAGCATTGCCAAGAATCGCAACGCGTTTTCGGAAGAAGAGCCACGATACCGTGCTCATCAATAGGAATACGCACAACGAAATATGAGCAAAGACAGAATGCTCAGTTACAAAATGCTCGGAAACAAGAATGCCGACAGCTATGCCGGCAAACGTGTATAAAGCTGGTTTGTGATATTGTGCGAGAGAAAACGCTTTCACATCACTTCGAAACTATGATCTTTCTAAACTTCACAACTCCCGCCACTTCAAGCCGCAGAGTATAGACACCATTTGCAAGTCCGGCAGTGCTGATATGCGCCGTATAACGTCCTTGCTGACGAACTTCATTGACAACTTCACTTGCTATTTGACCAAGAGCATCAACGAGTACCATCTTCACAGCAGTCTCGGTTGGAATATCAAACTTTGTATCTATATATCCGCTCGTTGCGGGATTCGGTGTTGGTTGATGGATATATGTCTCGAAGGGGTCTGGCAGACCCTTGACAATATGTACATCAGCACAAGAAGAATCTATTGTGATGCGCCCGGGCAACGCTGACTGTGCTTGGCAATAGACCGGCAGAGGGCTGCCGTTGAAGGTAACAGTGTAGTTAATATCAACTGCATCAGAGATCGTCAAGCGGTTTTCTTCGCCCAAGATTGACCTAAACTTAATATAAATAAGCGGACGAGTTTCCTCTTCGCCGCCGCCCCGCATGATGCTTCCATCTGCAGTCTGGTAGATATATTCACGCGATCCCGGGTTGAAGCCATTGATCATAAAGTATCCGAAGAGTGATAGTGTATTATCCTGAACAACATCAAGGTCCACCAAATGTGTCGGGTCATAGTTAATATTTATCGTATATGACTTTGAGACCATTCTGGCAAGATCAACCTTGGCATAAATAGGATAGAGCACTTCCTCTTCGGCAAGAATATGAATATTCCTCGGCGCCCAGAAGAACGGAACGGGTTCTTTACCTACTGCTGTAAGCGAAAGCGTTTGCGTCGAATTTGTTGGCAAATCGAAATATGCCGTAAGCGACGCAGAGAATACACCCGGTGAATTTGGAGCGAAGCGGATACGCACCATACGCGAACTGTTAGGTCCAATAACGATAGGAAGCGCATCAAGAACAATAAATTCAGGAGCACCAACCATATCAATCCGCTGCAGAGTCACAGAGAATGTATTGGCGTTGGTTATCGTAATAACTTTATCTTGTAGGTCACAAATATAGAGTGAGTCAAATACGACAGGTGTAACTGTTGCAACGGTTACTGAATCAACGATAGCAATAAGTACAACCCGACGATCAACTTTATCACTATCATTAATATCTAAGAATGCAAGTCGCGGTGCACGAGGGTTACCTGGCGTAAAGCGTACATTCACACGTACGGGCTTCTCTGGGCTTATCCCTATCTTATATGGTACACTAAGAGGATTTGTGCTTATATCCTCCGAGCCAAGCACAGAAAAATCTTTCGCATCCGGTCCGCTAATTTTCATATCATGTACATTCAACGGAGCGGTGCCTGTATTCCCAAGATAAAAGAATTTGTCAATCGGCGGTGAATTCTCACCATGAATACCAAAATAGATGGTATCTATTCTTGTCTTGACATTTGAATCAACATACGACATCGGTAATCCGACGACACCTCTGCCATAAACATCCACAACATAAGCCCGTAAGTGCTCTGTCTTCGCATTTATTGTCGTACGCATCCGGATATCCGGAACCCCAAGCGGATTGAATCGAAGAGTCATACTATCTTTTGCAAATGCAGCAACGCTATGAGGAAGCACATCGGGTTTGGCCACAGTAAAATTAGCTGTATCACCAGTCCGTCGCTGGAAGTAGAAAATCGTAAGTGAATCCGATGAAATATTATGCAGTGATACAAGCGAATCCCATTGACCAGACCAATCCTTCTGATTAAGCGGACGATCTTTGAAATCTATTACGATATCATCTGTTTTAAATGGCGTGATCGTTTTGAGCAGTGTCCCGCCTGTATAAGCATAGCTATCTACATTACCAAGAGCATAGACCGTGATACCAAAAGGTTTGGGGCCTGTGAGGTTATGTGTACCTTGATTCAATTTGGTTTGAGCATATACATAA
>JAYUZC010000284.1:0-4690 GCA_043752045.1 Bacteroidota bacterium
GTACGATCAACAATCTCTATAAAGTGAGAGAACTCATTGAGCAATGCCCAGACTTGAGAGTACAGATCAAAGGTCATGCAAGTAGTGAAGGTTCTCCAGAACGCAACCGCGAACTATCTAATCTACGCGCTGCTCGCATTAAGACTTGGCTTGTCGAACAAGGCGTAAGCTCAAGCAAGATACCTAAAACATTAGGTATGGGTACGAAAGAGAATGCTGTGAAGGAGCCAAAGAATGGCACACCGGCACAGATCGAAGCTGCCCGCATTAAGAATAGACGAATCTCTGTCACAGTTCTTGAAGTGTGCAAGTAAGGCGAAAGACGAATAGGTCCTCCCGAACGAAAGACGAGATGAAAAGCCCTGCCCTTATGGGGCAGGGCTTTTCAATAATCAGATCCTTAAAACCACTAAATAACAGATACACTACAATGAAAAAATCACATTAATCCTAATTACTATCATTTTTTTTATTTCCATGGATTCAGTACATGCTCAATCTAAATCTGGTAGCTTCGGATTTGGATTGGTACTTGGAGAACCGCTTGGCGGAACGGTCAAACTATGGACGGGACCCACAACTGCATTAGTAGCAGAAATTGGTGCCTCATATTTTGGCTCATCGCGTGTACAAATTGACTACACGTATCATTTTGATGCTTTCAATTCCGATGCTGTAAAATTGTATGCCGGTCCGGGAGTAGCTCTTGGCTTTGGGCGAGGAAGAGTAATTATCTACCGACAGGATCCCGATAAGTTTTATTACAGAGAAGCAAATGAAATAGGGCTTGGTGTCCGCGCGATCTTTGGGTTAAACATTCTTCCAAGAAATACACCAATTGAGGTTTTCTTTGAGGCGGGTCCAATGGTAGGTATATCACCGGGTTTTGGAGCCGTGATCGATGCTGGATTAGGTATTCGATTCTATTTATAGACAATAAAGCAATATCCATAGTTCAAGTATTTGAACTATGGATATTGCTTCATAAAGTAGGGAAGCATTTATTACTCAAATCCCCCGATTACATTTCCTAGCGACTTGCGTATAGCTACCCAGATAAATGTAATAAACTCTTGATCCCTTTTGCGGACTGTCCGTGTTGTTGCAGAGACTACCTTTTTGCCATCCTGAGCAAGGTTTGTTGAGCGCAGGATAAAACTATTCGCAACAAAAGTTTTAATACGTTCGAGAATTCCTCTTTCTTCTTGTACACTTGTTGAGAGTATCTTCATCGAAAAATCTTTGTAACGAGGAGTTACCGATGTTGTTGCAACCCCATTTTTTACCTTCATCACCAACGATCCATTTATGATACTCCCACTTGTAACTTCTTTCCTCTCGTTCTGTATTAAAAAAGGATTCAACAGTTTTATTGAGCACGGTCCGATGTTTGCTTCGAGATCAAAGTCTAATGTTTTGCTATGAAGCGGGTATACTACTGTTGCATTTATCCTGCCTTCGCCCATAAAAAGACCGGAAACAGTAATGCGAGTGGGCATACTACACTCTGGACGTAGTGTATCTGTGCAGATCGGAGACGCTTTTACAAAAACTTTTTGTATCCCGATCAGACCTGCCGTACTGCTCCCCGGGACTCGCTCGCGTATCCTGACGGTTCCATTGCGCAGAATGACAGAATCAATGTTCAATGTGCAGGGAAACGATTCGATAAAGTCATTAGGCATTATTGTCGTGTGCGGACGTGGGTTTTTTGGCTTGCGTTTATCGGAGTAGTAGTCGGCATTCCAGTTCTCAGCTTCAAATTTTCGCAGAGAGATCGATCTCCCCGCAAGCAGAGGGAGAGCATCCATACCTATTACTTGCGCATCAGTACACTGTAATTCAATTCTTCCGCGATTATACTTTTCACGTGCAGTAAATGCGGACTCTGAATAGTTGGGGAGGAATGAGATCGTGTCAATAGTAACAAGCGAATCACTTAAACTCCCTCTAATTGTTTTTGCTCTTATCGAATAAACGCTGTCATTATAAATGTAACGCGCTTCTTGTATTGAAAAAGAAATATCCTCAGAGAACAGGAGAGGTTGATAGACAAGACTTGTATCTGTTAATGAGAAATTCCTCAATCGAGCGTTTGTGCCGGCGATACTAATCGAATCTCCGAGTGAATCACTCTGTGATATTTTTACTTGAATATCATTAAGGACGATGCTGTCAAAAGAAACGACAGGCAGCTGTTCTGGCATTCGTGGTGAGACGGCATTATTAGCAGTGGGCACTTCGATCATTGTACGAGCGCTTCCAACAGATGTCATGGTTAGTGTTGGTCTTCTCATTTCCATTTTCGTCATGTATAACCCTTTCCCTGTAAGTAGATCTATCCACTCGACATCGCCGAACCACACAGTGTCAGCATGAAGCGATTGCACTGTTACACCCGTCTCAGCACTATCGTATTTCTCTCGAGCAAGGTCCAACGTTTTACAAAAGATGGTACCTCGTTGATAGTAAATATGACCGAGTTTTAGAGAATAACGTCCCCCGGATGCGGTACGGACTGACTCATTAAGATTGGTTTTTAGGAAGTTATTGAGAACATCTTCTGCAAAAAATGCAACAAAGATGCAGATCCCGAGCGTAACAAGGATAAAGATAGTCTCAAGAACGTACAATATCGTTCTACCCCAAGACCTATGTGTAGGGCTAATCATGTTGAAGAAACAGAAGTTATGAGGAAGAGTTTACGAAGACACGGCACTGTGTTGTTTAAACCTATCATATTTGCTAAGTGATAGAATTTTGATTTCCACTTATGAAAGATCATCCAACACAAACATACCGTAAAAATTTATCTTTTCTTTACATCATTACGCAAAACAGTTATACAATGGTATTAAGGATTTTCTGTTATTGTTATAAGGGATTCGTGTGAATGTATAAGGGAAAACTATGGTCCATACGCTATCTTTGCATAAGATTTACGCACAATTGTTACTATGGGAGATAATTCGGATATCGGTTCTCAAAAGCTACCCCCGGAAAATACCGACTTGAAAAACTCTGCGACCATTTCCGATAAAACAGTTGAGCATCAGAGATCGAATGGTGACGTAAACACAACTCCCAGCGGAAATTACCTCAAGGATGAAGGACTTGCCGGTTACACCAAAGATATTGGTAAAAAGCATGATACTCATGCTGATAAACCAAGCACATAAGTGTCATACACTTACTAATAGCATATATAACATACTACTACAATGAATACAGATCCAAACAACAATAGTACAAACCCGCAGGGTGGTGAAGGTACTACCAATACCTCTGAAGATACGAATAAGCCCAATGGCGGTACACCAGGCAATCCAGGAAAGAATCCTCCTGTTGATCCTAACACTATGCCTCCGGGAGATCCTGAACGTCGTAACGATGCAAACGAGACGAGACAAGGGACAAACCAGTAATCGAATTTCAATCAGCTTCTCTTGTGGAGAGAAGCTGATTGAAATTATTAAGCAAGGAGAATTACTATGACGATAGAATATGACAAGAAACTAGCCCAAAGTATAGATAAAGATAAGACGAACGATCCTAAACCGAGCACTTCTATTGAAACTGAAGAACAGATAGGAGAACCGTTTTTACCGCCGGTAGCGCCAATCCCCGAACCACCACCTACTGCTGTCTTGAGTGGGATATATTAAAAAGAATTTACGCATCATTTAAAACCTCTTGCATTGTATGCAAGAGGTTTTTTGTTGCAAGGACTCAAATAAATTTCTATATGCCCGTTCTTTCCGTCGAAAAAATAAGTAAGGATTTCCGCAATAAGCCGCTCTTTAATGATGTGACCTTCAGTATTGATTGGTCTGAACGGCTTGGGCTTATCGGGACCAACGGCTCGGGCAAGACGACGCTGATGCGAATTTTGGCAGGTGAGGAGACTCCCGATACAGGTAGGGTGATCATCGCCGAGGGCAGCCGCGTTGGGTATTTGCCGCAGAACCCGATGTTCGAACCGGAAGAGACAGTCCTCGATGCGATCTTCTCCCGTAGCAGCGATGCCTTGAGCTTGATCCATGACTACGAAGCTGCTTGTGTTGAACTTACCCATGACCATGATAACCCGGCACTGACAAAACGCATTGCCGAACTAAGCTCTGCCATTGATGCTGCAGGAGCATGGGAGATAGAGACGAATGCAAAGATCATCCTTGCAAAGCTTGGAGTAGATGATCTCGATGCAAAGATGGGGCAGTTATCCGGCGGACAGCGAAAGCGAGTTGCATTAGCTCATGCACTTATCGTACAGCCCGACCTCCTGATGCTTGATGAGCCGACGAACCATCTCGATGCAGAAACTATCAGCTGGCTTGAGCAATATCTCTCCCGATATACCGGAGCGTTGCTTCTTGTCACTCATGATAGATACTTCCTCGACCGAGTGACGGAACATATTCTTGAAATAGACAGAGGCACTTCTCAGTCATTCACAGGAAATTATCAATACTACGTTGAGAAGAAAGCAGAACTTGAGTTAAACAGAAAAGTTGAAGGCGAGAAGAGGCAGTCGCTTATCAAGCGAGAACTTGCATGGCTCAAACGCGGAGCAAAAGCCCGAACGACGAAGCAGAAAGCTCGTATTGATAGAGCCAATGAATTAATTGACACTCCGCAGGAGAAGGAGAGAGATGTACTCGACATTAAGATAGCTACCCGAAAGCTCGGG
>JAYUZC010000285.1:0-4689 GCA_043752045.1 Bacteroidota bacterium
TGTAATTCCTACTGCAAATATATGAACATTTTACCCTACCTCCTCATGTTTTGTTTGTTATTTAACGGAAGTTTTACCCCTTCTCATGTGTTTCGTATCAGTTATTTTCTTATGTATTGCTATTTCCCGAGCACAATCCGCATTTCATGGCAGCTAAACAAATAGACATTGAGTCACAACTGACGGAGAAACGAACCTTCAAACCCGCGAAAGGTTTTGCATCAAAAGCGCATATCTCCTCGCTTGATGCTTACGCGAAGCTCTACGCCGAGAGCATCAAAAGCCCCGATAAATTCTTTGCAAAGCAGGCGGGTGAGCTTCATTGGTTCAAGAAATGGCGTAAAGTATCGGAGTGGAAAGCCCCGTTCGCGAAGTGGTTCGTAGGCGGACAGATAAATGCAAGCTATAACTGTCTTGACCGTCATCTAACCTCTGCACGACGGAACAAAGCAGCTATCATCTTTGAAGGCGAGTTCGGTGACGAGCGTACCCTCACGTACCAACAGCTACACCGCGAAGTCTGCAAAGCAGCGAACATGCTCGCTAAACTTGGCATAACAAAAGGTGACCGAGTTATTATCTATATGGGGATGACCCCAGAAATAGTTGTTGCCGTACTTGCATGTGCTCGTATCGGTGCAACACATTCAGTAATCTTTGGTGGATTCTCATCTGAAGCAATCCGTGATAGAGTCAATGATGCAGAAGCGAAAGCGATCATCACAGCAGATGGCTCCTTCCGCAGAGGGCAAGTAGTTGAGCTAAAGAAGAATGTTGATAATGCACTAAGCCAAAGTGGATGTCCGACCATTGAGCATGTTGTCGTACTTCGACGGACAGGTGTTGAGGTTGATATGTGGATCGGGCGCGATCATTGGTGGCAAGACCTGATGGCTGAGGCGAGTGCTAACCATGAAGCTGTAAAACTCGATAGCGAACATCCCCTTTTTATTCTCTATACATCAGGCACAACGGGCAAGCCGAAAGGCATTGTCCATACAACAGGTGGATACTTGCTAGGCGCACAACTAACGACAAAATACATCTTCGATATGAAAGACGAAGACGTCTTCTGGTGTACTGCTGATGTCGGCTGGGTTACGGGACATAGTTATGTCGTTTATGGACCACTCCTTAACGGCGCAACAATAATGATGTACGAAGGCGCGCCAAACTTCCCCGACTTTGGCAGATTTTGGGACATCATCGAGCGTCGAAAAATTTCTATCTTCTATACTGCTCCGACAGCGATCAGAGCATTCATCCGCGCCGGAGATGAATTCGTTAAACGCCACGACCTATCATCGCTTCGTTTGCTCGGCACTGTCGGTGAGCCGATAAATCCCGAAGCATGGATGTGGTATCACAACGTTGTCGGCGGTGGCAAATGCCCCATCGTTGATACCTGGTGGCAGACAGAAACGGGTGCGATAATGATAGCCCCTGTGCCCGGTGCAATTGCTACAAAGCCCGGCTCTGCGACAAGACCGTTCTTCGGCATTCAACCGGAAGTAGTTAATAAACAAGGTGTAAAAGTTAAACCGAACGAAGGCGGCTTCCTAATCATGCGTAAGCCGTGGCCCTGGATGCTACGTGGCATCTATAAGGACCCCGAGCGTTTCCAAACACAGTACTTCACTGAATTCCCCGGATACTACTTTACAGGCGATGGCGCACGTCAGGATAAAGACGGATACTTTTGGATAATGGGCAGAGTTGACGATGTGATAAATGTCAGCGGACATCGCATCGGCACGATGGAAGTCGAGAGTGCACTCGTATCATATCCATCGGTAGCAGAAGCAGCAGTTGTTGGTCGCCCTGATGAGATTAAAGGATCGGCGCTCGTTGCATTTGTTACACTCAAGAGCGGCGAACAAGGAAATGAAGAAGTCAAAGCACATCTAAAAGAACATGTTGCAAAAGAGATAGGGAGTTTTGCAAAACCGGAGGATATTCATTTCACCGATGCACTCCCAAAAACACGAAGCGGCAAGATCATGCGTCGTCTCTTACGCGAGCTTGCTTCGACAGGAAACGTAAAAGGTGATACAACAACGCTCGAAGATTTTGGTGTATTAGAAAAATTGCGTCAACAAGAAGACGAGGAATAATCATGACAGAAGAATTAGCAAAACTTGAACAATCATTTCACGATGTCATTGACTTCGCGAAAACATATCCTGAATCACTTCGCTCGGTAAAGCCCAACGAAAAAGCATTCAGCGCAACAGAGATCATCTACCACTTGCTTGATGTAGAAAATCTATGGCAACGAAGAATAAAGATGCTTATTACTTCAACTGAGCGTAACTTTGAACCAATTGACCCCGATAAAGAAGCAAAGGCGAACGAATACAATAGCAAGCCCTTCCAAAAAGGTCTTGAAGACTGGTTCGAGGCAAGAGAAGAAACAGTTGACCTCATTGATGAAATGAGCGAAAGTGAGCGACGCATTGTTGGGATACATCCTAAGTACGGTGAGATGGATACGCATCGTATCGTTGAAATAATACTTGGTCACGACAAGCAGCATATAGCACAGCTTGAGAGAACACTTACACTTGTAACATCATAAATGATAGCAGCACTTCTTCTTGGTTTTTTAGCCGGCTGGGGTATCTCCATGCCGATAGGTCCAGTCAATGCAACAGCAATAACCCGAACAATAAAGTACGGCGCGAAGCATGGCTTTGCAGTCGGTACGGGTGCTGCGATTATGGATCTCATTTATTGCGGCGGAGCGACGCAAATAAACAACTACTTACTTAACTCCCCGATTATTAATTTGTGCTTTCAAGTAGTTGGATTTGCCTTGCTAGTATTTCTTGGCATTCGCTCACTCCGAGTCAAGCAAGCTACTTCATCCCCAGAGGAAGCAAGCAAACAAGCTGAAAATCGCGTTGATAAACTTCACTTAAAAGTTGGTAGTGTCTTAGCATCGTTCGCTCTCGGAGTTGTGCTTTACGCATCAAACATCTCATCGCTTCCCGAATGGCTTTTTATTTCCGCATTCTTGCGAGGGCAAGGATGGCTTGAAGAAGGATTTGCCGCTTCGATGGTATTTGCTCTTGGTGCAGGAATCGGCACGGCAGGTTGGTTCTATACCCTTACGCGATACTTTAATAAACGCAAAACCACACTAAAGGCGAAAACACTTACGATCATTGACCGTGTAGCTGGTTTTGCAATGCTTGGATTTGGTGTATATTTCGGCTACCAGATAATCTTTAACACCGATTGGAGCAAGATACATATTTGAGGAGACTACCAATTCGAGATCACACCAAGTAATAAGTCTTCGGTTAGTTTGTCGAGTGCACTTTTTGTCGCGGCATTAAATCCTTCCAAGCTCTGCGCAACAGGGTAATCGGCATACTGCGAGAAGCTGCGTTGCCATACAACCTTTTGCATCTTCTTATCTTGATACATCGCATCCACAACGATGGTCACGCGCTTATTTGTTAGTTCATCACCTGCCTTGACTGAAATTGGGTCATCGGTTACTCTGGTTATCGTTACTTCCAGAACTGCGTCGGATACTGCTCTATCACGTACCTGCAATGAGCCCTCGCGGGTGAATTTCTGCTGAAGCTGGTCGGTCAAGAGTTGGCGTATCTCCGAGCGTCCGAATCCGGAGTTGTCGGTTGAGAGTGGAATGCCGATGGTCTTCAGGTGAGCAGGGATACTTGCTCCTGAAAATGAATAACATCCTATAAATAAAATACTCACGCAAAGCAAGAGCAACGAATGTATAGTATATCTCGTATTACTTTTCTTCATACTCTTGTAACTTCCTATAAAGTGTGCGGTCACTGATCCCGAGCAGTTCTGCTGCAAGCTTACGATTGCCTTTGCACTGCTCAATGGTGGTAAGTATTGTATCTCGCTCAACATCTTCAAGCTTTTTGACAATGCCGTTCTCCGTCGGTGCGGGCAAAGCAAGTTGCATAGGTGACGGATTCACTCTCATTAAATGCTCTCGTATCTCTGCAATATCTCCGCGAAGTTCGATGAGCGCTTTGTAAATCAGTCCAAGCTCGGGACGATCTGTCTGTTCGGATTGACGAACATGAACAGGCGATAAATGCGAATGGCCATCATCAAAATACACTTGATTCTCGGTGAGTGCCTTGAGCACATCGTCTTTTGTTATCTCGCCGCTCAATGCGCCACGAGTGGGACTATATGATGTTATCGAAAGTTGTTCAAGTACATTACGCAGTACACGGATATTGCCACGCCACTCATGCCCGACAAGAAACTCTATCGCTTCTCCTTCTATGTGAGGAATATGTGGCAGACTATGACGAGAGACAATGTCACGCAGGATAGAATCAACTAAGAACGGAATGTCATCGCGGCGATTTCGTAGCGGTGGGAGCCGAAGCATTACAGCACGTAGTCTATAGTAGAGATCAGCTCGGAATCTCCCTGCTCGTACCTCTATTTCAAGATCGCGATTTGTCGCGGCAATGATGCGTGCATTTGTCGAGCGTTCTTTTGCTGAACCGACTCTCGTGAACTTCCCTGTTTCAAGAACGCGCAGAAGTTTTACTTGCGCCGATAGCGGCATCTCGCCGATCTCATCGAGGAAGATGGAGCCATCATTTGCAGACTCGAAAAATCCCTTGCGCTCGGCACTGGCTCCTGTGAAGGAGCCCTTCTCATGCCCAAACAGCTCACTCT
>JAYUZC010000286.1:0-4658 GCA_043752045.1 Bacteroidota bacterium
CCATTCTTAGCTGGTAAGTACCAATTCCCACTCAATATGAGCGGCTTTGCGTATCATTGCCGAAACGCCGCAGTATTTATCTTGTGATAAGTTTATGGCATTGATTATCTTCTCGCGCGATGCTTCGAGGTCTTTACCTCGGAATTCATAAATTATCTTTATATGCGTATATACTCTCGGATGGTCCTCACTGACATCCCCTACTACCCGGACGGTAAAATCTTCAACTTCTATTCGTGCTTTGCGAGCGATACTTATTACATCCATTGCAGTACAACCGGCAACTGAAAGAAGAAGCAATCGTTTCGGCGACGGACCTTGCACCTCATGCCCTTCACCTTTACCGCCATCTATTATCAAAGACTTCCCTTGTACATGGCCTTCAAAAACAAGGTCGCTTTTCCAGCTACATGATATTTCGTGTTGCATCGGGGTTAGTTTTTATGAACAATGTCTTTATCGTGTGCAAAAGCTTTCTTCTGTGCTAATAATCTTCTTCTCTCGCTTCTATCTTCGTCACGCTTACGAAGTTTTGCTATCAGTGATGACTGTTCTATATAATCATCAACGGGTCGAAGCAATACTAGTATCAGAAATACAATAATAGCAACTCCAACACCGGAAAAGATATATCCGAAGCCAATCGTCATGCCAATTGCAGAGTTCACAAAGATGGTTGACGCCGTCGTGATGCCCTGTACATGAAATCTGTAATGGACAATAACACCTGCACCGATAAAGCCGATACCTGTAACGATCTGTGCCGCGATGCGGGTAGTTTCGCCAACCGGAGATTCCTTCCCAACGATATACGAAATAATGGAAAAGATGGCAGCACCGAGAGTTATGAGGATGTTAGTCCGTAAACCAGCCGGTTTTTCGTAGATTTCACCCTCTAAGCCGATAATTGCACCTGCAATGGTAGCCGCAATAATTCGCGCTCCATACAAACTCATGAGATTCGTAAAATCTGCAAATGTTTCGTTCATGTAGTTGCCATCATGGTGTTAAAGAGTTTGCTACAAAGATACAACGTATCTATATTACGGTAATGTTAACATAATCTTCAATAAGGATATGACTTCACTCTTTATTACCGTATTTTTGTAGGAATGAAGATAGCACTTGCTGGTTACGGAAAGATGGGGCGCGAGGTGGAGTCAATTGCTCGCTCTCGCGGACATGAGATAACGGGTATTTACGACGAGTATAGCGGCTATAAGCTGCTTTCGCCCGAGGCACTCAAAAAGGAGCCCGCCGATGTCATTATTGACTTCACACAGCCCGACGCTGTAGTGACGAATGTGCGAGTCGCCGCAAAAGCAAAGATACCTATTGTTATCGGCACGACGGGCTGGGAAAAAGAGCGAGCGAAAGTCAAGAAAATGGTCGAAGAGGGTGGGATTGCCTGCGTCTCGGCTTCTAACTTCTCAATCGGCGTCAATCTTTTCTTCAAGATAGTCCGTGAAGCTTCGCGACTTTTGAACACAGCAGATTATGATGTGTATATCAATGAAGCACATCATAGGATGAAGAAGGATTTTCCGAGCGGCACTGCGCTTCGTATATCCGAAGAGATACTTTCTGCATTCACGACAAAGACATGGGTTCAATCCGTCTTGAAACAAGGTGAGGCACCTTCACGTGAAGCTCTCGTTATCTCCTCTGTTCGCTCCGGTAATATTACCGGCGAGCACACGGTCGGTTTTGAATCCGAAGAAGATTCAATAGAGATAACACATAGTGCGAAGTCACGTCGTGGCTTTGCACTCGGTGCCGTAAGAGCAGCAGAGTGGACTATCGGAAAAAAAGGGATGTTCCGTTTTGAAGAGCATCTTGAAGAAATTTTAGAGAACAGAAATTAGTATCCATAGTATGAAATTAGAAAAAAAATTTAGAGGGACAGGAACTGCTATTGTTACACCATTCGACGCAAGTGGTGCGATAGACTATAAAGCACTTGAGGTAGTACTTGATCATCAAATTCGCGGAAACGTCGAGATGATCGTCCCACTTGGTTCAACAGGTGAGAACCCGACCATTACGCGCGAAGAACGCACCGAGTTCTTGCGTTTTGTTATCGAGTTCGTTGATAAACGCGCTCTGGTTGTTGCAGGAACAGGCACAAATGATACTAGAACCTCTGTCGAGAACACTGATGAAGCATATAAACTTGGTGCAGACGGCGTGCTTGCTGTAACCCCATTCTATAACAAACCAACTCCTCGTGGACTATTCGAGCATTTTTCTCGAATCGGTGATTGCGGCTTGCCTGTAATAATGTACAATGTACCAGCAAGAACCGGATTGAACATGAATGCCGAGACAACGTTACAATGCTCCGAGATCGAAAACGTCGTCGCCATCAAAGAAGCGAGCGCAAACCTTGAGCAGTGTATGGAGATCATCCGAAGTGCCCCGCGCGGTTTTGATCTGCTCTCGGGAGAAGATAATTTAACCGTACCACTTATCGCAGCCGGTGGAAGGGGTGTTATCAGCGTTACATCAAACGTGGTACCGGGAGAATTCGTAAGAATGGTTCGCTTTGCAATAGATGGACAGTTCAAAGAAGCAAAGGCAATTCATTATGAGTTATTTGAACTCATGAAAGTGATGTTTGTCGAGTCGAATCCCGGACCTGTGAAGTCTGCATTAGCAATGATGGGATTGATCGGCGAGAACTACCGCCTACCTCTCGTAGCGCTTCGTCCGGAAAGTAAAAAGAAAGTCCGTGAAGTACTGATGCAACTTGAAACGGTCGTAATGGAAGAAATGGCGGACTGATTATGGGGAAAAGAGCAGACGTATTTATTGACCCAGTCTCCCGCACTCGTCGCACACGAATGACGGAGCCGTTGCGTCGTATCGTACGCGAAACAACCTTGCATTCTTCTAACTTCATTCTTCCTCTATTCGTAACGGATGAGGCAGGTAATACTCGCAATGCAATCGCTTCCATGCCGGGAGTCTATCAACTTGGTATTGATAACATCTTGCGTGAATCCGAGAAAGCACTTGAAGCAAAGCTTGGCGGTATTATTCTCTTTGGTATTACCTCAAAGAAAGACGAAGTCGGCTCCGAAGCATATAATGATGAAGGTATCATACAAGAAACTGTTAGTGAGATAAAAAAACGATTTCCTGAATTGCTCGTAGCAACCGATGTATGTCTTTGCGAATATACTTCACATGGTCATTGCGGAGTTGTTCATAAGCATGGCAACGAGTACGAGATATCCAACGATGAAACGGTTGAGCTTCTTGTGCAAGAAGCCATCAGCCATGCCGAAGCAGGAAGCGACCTCATATCGCCAAGCGACATGATGGATGGACGCATCGGGGCGATACGAGAAGCGCTTGATGAGAATGATTTTGTGAACGTGCCTATCATGAGTTACTCTGCAAAGTATGCATCCGCTTTTTACGGACCGTTCCGTGATGCGGCTGGAAGCGTGCCTACCTTCGGCGACAGACGCTCACATCAGATGGATCCTGCAAATTCCGATGAAGCAATTCGCGTCATGGAGCGCGACCTTGATGAAGGCGCAGATATTCTGATGGTCAAACCGGCAATGAGCTACCTTGACATTATACGTCGCGCAAAAGATGCATTCGATCTCCCTATCGCTGCTTATCAGGTAAGCGGTGAATACGCAATGATAAAAGCTGCCGCTGCAAACGGTTGGATCGATGAAGAACGCGTGATGATGGAATCACTTCTCTCTATAAAACGCGCTGGGGCAAGTATCATCCTCACCTATTACGCCCTTGAAGCAGCTAAGAAACTCCAATAAGTATTTATGACATATACTACAAGCGAACAACTTTTCGAGCGAGCAAAGAAGATAATTCCTGGCGGTGTGAACTCGCCTGTACGTGCATTCAGAGGTGTTGGCGGTACGCCGATCTTTATGACAAAAGCCGATGGAGCTAACATCTGGGATGCTGACGGTAATAAGTACATTGATTATGTCGGTTCGTGGGGACCATTCATCTTAGGGCATCAGCATCCTGCTGTAAAAGAAGCTATTATTACACAAGCAGGACGTGCAACAAGCTTTGGAGCACCGACTGAACTTGAGATAGAACTTGCAGAGCTTGTATCATCACTCATGCCGAACATCGAGATGGTTCGCATGGTGAACTCCGGCACAGAAGCAACGATGTCTGCTATTCGCCTGGCCCGTGCATATACAGGACGCGATAAAATAATCAAATTCGAAGGATGTTATCACGGACACGGTGACTCTTTCCTTATTAAAGCAGGAAGCGGAGCACTTACTCTCGGTACACCTGATTCTCCCGGCGTAACCAAAGGTGTTGCAAATGATACGCTCAACGCTCGGTTCAATGATATTCAGAGCGTTAGAGAATTGGTGAGCGCAAATGATAAGCAAGTCGCTTGTATTATCGTTGAGCCAATCGGCGGCAACATGGGGGTTGTACCTCCCATAGACAATTTCTTAGGGAAACTCCGTGAGCTTTGTACAAAACAAGGCATCGTCCTCATCTTCGACGAGGTAATGACGGGTTTCCGTGTTGCGCTTGGTGGCGCTCAAGAAATCTATGATGTCATACCTGACCTTACAACACTTGGAAAGATCATTGGCGGAGGTTTGCCTGTCGGTGCGTATGGCGGCAAGCGTGAGATTATGTCT
>JAYUZC010000287.1:0-4645 GCA_043752045.1 Bacteroidota bacterium
CCTATAAACGCAGCTCCGGCGAAGGGATGCTTGTGCTGCCGATTACTACTTACGGTAGAGAGTATCGTACACTCAACTACCCGACCTACCGTGTAGAGACCGAAGCATATTCAGGGCAGTTCCTTATTGTTTCTCCGTTTGATAATAATATCGTTACAATAAAGACGAACGCTTATACCGAGAACGGCAATGGTACGGAGACACATGCACCGGGTTCTTCATGGCAGGTGCAGCTTCGCAAAGGGCAAAGTTATCTTGTGCGTTCTTCGACAAAGTTTTCTACGACCGTTACCGATCTCACTGGCTCGCATATTACGAGCACAAAGCCCATCGCTGTGCTATCAGGACATCAATATACCAAACTTGACGCGCCTTATGGCTCGACATTTTTTGAGATGCTTCCGCCGGTCGAGAGCTGGTCACGGAGATATCACTACGCTAACTACGATGCTGAACGTCGCTCGACTATCGTGATCGTTGCAGCAGATACCGGTGAATTCTATTTTACGACAGAAAGCGTTAGTACCCCAATCACGCTCTATCCCGGTCAGCGTCATGAAGAAGAAGTTTATTTTAATGAAGCGTGTTATGTCGTAAGTTCGACAAACTCACGCTTTATCGCATACGAACTTCGACGTTCATCAAAAGATATTACAACCGACGTAAAGCACTATCCGCCGTCAATGACGCTCCTGACATCACCTGATGACAGGGATAAGACCTTCATCCAGAATTATCCGCCTCTTTTTGATTCATTAAGCACAGATATTGCTGAAGAGACGGTGTTTTTTGGACATATTGATGACCTCTCTGAACTCTTCTATCAACCGACATCTCCTTATCTGCACTATATCCCTCGTACAAATCTGAACTACGGGTATGAACGCTCGAGCGGATATTCGAGCGCTCATGCAAAAAGCTTTTTCAACCGCCGTCCGGTCTCTTCAATGGTTCGCGGGACTAACGGCACTGCAAGTTTTGGTCATACCGGCTCGCTTCGCTATACCAAACGTTCTGCTGATATTGTTGCGCCACAGATTACTATCAATGCATCCTCATGTGGTAATTATGATATTACCGTTACCGATGATGTCGTTACCAATCCACAGACCATAGAATCCGGGCAGCTTGCAGCTGTGCGTGTTATTACCCAAGAGCATGACATATCACTCATGCCGCCTGCGAAGAACTATCGTATCGTGCGCGCTAGTGAGTTCGTCGTTGGTGCTCAAAGTGACAACCTGAAGCTTGAGATCATTGACCCGCGCGCTGATGCATGTGCTGTCGTCTATGTGCAAGACCTTGCCGGTAATGATACTACCTATACATTTACCTACACAGCAGGGAAAACCCCATTGCAACTTGCCAAAGGTACAGGAAATAAACTTCCTGTAGGTAAACACGTCTGCATGACAATTCCGCTCTACCCAAAGGGTGATACTGCGAGTGCGGATGTGTTCATCGAGAGTGTTCGGTTAGAGAACGGACTTTCTAATCTTACGCTCCAATCTGCTTCACCGACACTTCCGGCATCGTTTGGCATCGGCGATACACTCTATGTTACACTCTGTGCATACGCGGCGGATACGAATACATTTATCACAGATTCACTGCTTGTCTTTGCTGATTGTTATGAACGCTCGTATGCTATTAATGGAAAAGGTGCGACGGGCTTGCTCTATGCACCTGACGCATCCTTCACGGATAAAAAGCCTAATCAAAAATATTCTACGACTATTCGGCTTGAAAACAAAGGCGAGCTGCCCCTTGCGGTTAGTAATTACCGTATCGAGGGATCGCTTCGTTTCTCTGTTGACCCCGGCTTCGTACCTCCGCCGGAGACTATCGCGAAGAAAGGATTTTTTACTGTCACCTTATTCTACGAGCCGACAGAATATGAAGCGAAAGATTCTGCTATCATTTATTGGGATACCGACATTAATGCTCCCTATGAGAACAGCATCAAAACGTTTACCGTACTTCGGGGGACAACGCTAAAACAACAGAGCGGTCTTCACGGCGAAGAATCCAACACAACGCTTTCGATCAGTTCACTCACGCCGAACCCTGCGAAAGATTTTATTGAACTTCGTTACTATAGCCCGTCAAAAGTTACTCTTATCGTCACCAACGAACTCGGCAATCAAGCCATGAAGCTCGAACTCATGCCAAGCGAAGGACCCGAAGCCACGACACGCATCAACCTCCCGCAGCTTGCCAACGGCAGCTACACCCTCCGCCTACAGAACGCCGACGGCGAAGTCGCATCAAGGCGATTTGTGGTGGTGAAATAGAGTTTTTCCCCTCCATACATTCTCCATTACTGCCAATTCATTGGATTGGTGAAACAACTTCGGCATGGTTTGTGTATAGAAATAGGTAACGACTACTTCTTGACATGACGATTCGCCGAATATATTGGTTTTGCCTTCCCCTGATTCTAAGCGTTTCTTTGGTTCGTTTAAGCGCGGCGCAGTCGGGCTACACGGGCGGTGCTCCGCGTGAATTCAATACTATGGAAAGCACGCATAAGATAAATGACGTGCTCGAACTCATCAAGCGTTACTACGTCGAGCGTCCTGAAGGCAAAGAACTTGCTGATGCAGCTATCATCGGTCTGCTAGCAAAGCTTGACCCGCATTCAGTCTATATGCCACCGAAGACAGTCGAGAAAAGCGATGAGGAGTACGGCGGAAGTTACCAAGGCATTGGGTTGACCTATACAAAAGGCAAGAAGGATACCATCATTGTTGACGGCATTGCGCCGGGCGGTCCCGCCGAACGAGTCGGTTTGCAATCGGGTGACCGCATCGTTGCTATCGACGGCCAGACGGTTGTCGGTAATGCAGATTCTATCTCAAAGAAGCTTCGCGGACCCAAAGGGACGAGGGTTGATATAACGGTTGTGCGGTTTGGTTTATCGGAGCCGCTTGAGTTCAGCATTACGCGTGATGTTATCCCCCTTCATAGCGCTACCGCTCGTGTGATGATCGATAACGAGACGGGTTACCTTGCGCTCGGGAAGTTTTCGGCAACGACGCATGATGAAACACGGAAGGCGCTTGCCGAACTCCGCTCGATGGGCATGAAAAAACTTGTGCTCGATCTTCGCAATAATGGCGGCGGGTTTATGGAGCAGGCGGTGCGTATCGCTGATGAATTTATTGGTGGTGAAAAAACTATTGTTTACTCTAAAGGCAGAGTACCTGTCTTTGATGAGTACGATGTTTCTCGTTCGGGTGATATGTACGAGAAGCTTCCGCTGGTTGTGCTCGTTGATGGCGGAAGTGCATCAGCAAGTGAGATACTTTCGGGTGCATTACAAGACCTCGACCGCGCTCCGGTCGTTGGTACAACAACATTCGGCAAAGGACTTGTGCAGCGTCAGTTCGCACTTGGCGATGGCAGTGCTGTGCGTTTGACGATTGCAAAGTATTATACGCCATCAGGCAGAAGCATTCAGCGTCCGTATAGTGGCTCGCAATATACAGAAGGTATTTCGAATGTTGAAGATGAAGAAGCCGACAACTTTTCACACACCGCTGACCTTGCAAGTGGTGACACGACACGTCCGAAATTCACAACACCTACAGGTAGAACGATCTACGGCGGCGGCGGTATCACGCCTGATTTTATAGTAAAGTCAGATACGATCACACCGACGACACTGCGTCTGCTTTCATCAAGTGTGCTCTGGGATTATGTAACCGAATATATTGCCACAAGCGCAACCGACATCAAGACAAGATATACGGATAAAAGTTATCCGAACGGGTTCAAGCTACCAATGAATGCTTTTGCACTCGTACGTGCGAAAGCCGAAGAGAAAAAAGTGAAGATAGATGAAGCCGAGTATGAGCTTGATAAAACAAGGATAGATATTATGCTCCGCGGCGAGATAGGCAGACAGCTTTTTGGAAACAACACCAAAGCTGCACTTCTGCTCAAAGTAGATAAACAATTTATGAAAGCATACTCTCTCTTTGGCGAAGCCGAAAAGATGGCAGTGATGTTTAAGTAGGCTATTTTACTTCTACAATTTTCTTTACTTGCATAATACCATTATTATCAGTAAGGCGTAGATGATACATTCCGCTCGTTAAACCACCTGTGTTAAGCGTCAGAGTGTGCTCACCTTTTGCAAAGAGGGTAGGCATACTACCGCATGACCCAACTCTCTCTCCATTCATATCAATAATATCTATCTTTAGCGTCATTGCTTTAGGCGTATATATATGTACTTTGCATGTTTTACCGCGCATTGGGTTTGGCGATATACTACGTATAGATGTGATATTACCGTTTCGTAGAAAACCGGATAGAGTTTTGTCGCCACAGATAGATTCATAATCGAATAGGACGGTACTGCCAGATATTGTAACTATACAGTCACTATATGATGGATCAGTCGAGTTCAATCTGCATGAAGTGAGTTCTATGTTTGACGATGATTCCGTCGTTAGTGTTGCTCTAAAGTACAGTGTTGTTGACATCTCTAAAGAAGCATCGTTCTTGATATTCAGATGTCCGTCGGTTAACGTTACACTGTTCTTGCTCTCATATCCTATAAATGTCAGCAGGTCTTGGTTGTATGACAGCTCTCCATCGAACTCCTTGATATCTGCTAATGTGCTTTCAAGCGCTA
>JAYUZC010000288.1:0-4626 GCA_043752045.1 Bacteroidota bacterium
CCGAAGACCATAAGGAATTCCACAGAGCATTCAGCGAAAAACGTCAACCAAAGTTTACCGGCAAATAATGAAGCAGCTCATTGTCATATCAGCGCCCTCTGGTGCAGGAAAGACTACTATCACCAAACGAATCCTTGAGAAGCATCAGGATAAGTTGACCTTTAGCATCTCTGCTACTACCCGCAAGATGCGAGAAGGAGAACGAGATGGAGTTGACTACTATTTTCTCACTAAAGAAGATTTTCTGCATAAGATAAAAGAGAACGAGCTTATCGAGTATGAACAGATATTTGACAACTACTACGGCACTCTCGTCTCGGAAATAGACAGAGCAAAAGAACAAGGAAAAAGTTTGATATTTGATATTGATGTCAAGGGTGGTATCTCAATTCGCAACAGGTTCCAAAAGGATTGCTTGCTTATTTTCATTGCCCCTCCCTCAATAGAAGTGTTGCGTGAACGGCTAACAAATCGTGGTACTGAAACCGAGGAAGTCATCGAACGCCGACTAGCCCGAGCAAAGATGGAGATGGAAATGGCGGAAGTCTATGATAATGTTGTAGTTAATGACAATCTTGAACGTGCTGTTTTCGATGTTGAAGCATTGATTTTTCAATAAGTCGTTTTCTTCGTCTATCCATTACTATTTGCTTATTTTTGTATCTGTAATACGATACTTTTTTCACCTTTTTTTGCATACCCATTTCTTACCACATGTCGATGGAATGGTCAGGGTTTATTCTCTTCATGGCAGTCTCCGTAGCGATAGGGGTATGTTCTGTTTTTCTTTCAAGAAAATTTATCGGGCATGATTTTTTAAGACGTCATAATGAGATTACGGCACCTGTTCATTCAGCAATAAGTGTTCTTTTTGCAGTACTCCTCGGTTTTGTTATTATAGCAGTATGGGAGCAGTATAATAATGCAGAAGAAGTTGTGGTCGCCGAAGTAAATCAAATATCTGCATTAGAAAGAGACTTCTCAAATTATCCTGAGCCCTTTCGAGATGTGATTGACTCTGCACTTACGAATTACACCCGCTCAGTTTTAGATACTGAATGGAAGTTGATGAGATCCGGGTCATTAGATCACTTTGTAAATAATTCTTATGAAGAACTTTGGAGGTCAGTGCTCTCACTCGAGCCCCAAAATGAAAATGAACGCCTATGGCTTGGAAAAGCAATAGATAAAATGAATAAACTCGATGAGTCACGCGGTAAACGTATGATGTATGTTGAACGTCATATCCCCCCTATGCTTTGGGTATTTCTCCTTGTCGGAGGTGGTATTGTTATACTATTTACAAGTCTGTTTGGTTCAGAAACATCAAAAATGAGTATGATAATGATCATACCATTATCAATGATAATAGGATTTATGCTCTATTTGATAAATGAGTTAGATTATCCTTTCACGGGTAACCTTCATATCCATGATGAAGCATTTCGTCATGTTTTAGAATTACTACAACGAACTCCATAACCTCATTCTTCACTTTCACCCCCCACTAATTAGGTAAAGCAATGATCTGTACAAATTGTCAAACTGAAAATCCTGACCAGGCGAAGTTCTGCGGTCAATGCGGGGCAAAATTCGAAGCAGTAAAGACATCACAGGAGATGCCATACGCAGAGCGGAGGCAGCTTACTGTGCTCTTCTCTGATCTTATCGGTTCAACAGCATTATCTGATACCATTGATCCGGAAGATATGCGGACTGTTTTGCGTGATTACCAGTCAGCATGCACAAGTGTTGTTGGCCTCTATGACGGCTTCATTGCAAAGTATCTCGGCGATGGTATCCTTGCCTACTTCGGATATCCGACAGCTCATGAAGACGATGCACGGCGCGCGGTGCAAGCAGGGCTTGGTATCATAGAGGCGATCAAAACGATTAGCGAGCGATATCAACGAGAGCTGAAGATACCGATAGATGTACGTGTCGGGATTCATACCGGCTTAGTCGTTGTCGGTGATATGGATACGAAGGATGTGCTTGAATCAAAGGCGATTGTCGGACAAACGCCTAATCTTGCAGCACGTATCCAGTCCGCTGCCGAACCAAATACACTTGTCGTTAGCGATGATACCTATAAACTTGTAAAAGGATATTTTGAGCATACCGATCTTGGTACACATGAGCTAAAAGGTATCTCACAGGCAGTTCGTATTCATCGGATAGATCATGCAAGCACAGCCAGAAGCCGCCTCGAAGCTGTCGGGCATCTGACACCGTTCGCTGGTCGTGATAAAGAGATACGTACTCTCGAATCACTTTGGCATCGCTCACAAGAAGGAACAGGTCAAATTGCATTTGTCTCCGGTGAGGCAGGTGTTGGAAAATCCCGACTGATTCATTCGATAAAGGAGTACGCCGCTCATAACCCTGATTCATGGTTAACCGAACTTCGATGCTCACCCTATCATCATAATAGCTCATTCTATCCGGTGATAGATTTTCTCGAACGCATTGCACTTCGTTTCGAGCGTGATGAAACTCCGCAAGAAAAGCTTACGAAGATCGAAGGGTTTATGCTTCAGTATGGGCAAGATACATCGGAAGCAGTACCTCTATTTGCATCATTGCTTTCTGTACCTCTTGCGGCACCTTATGCTGCGCTCGCTATTACTCCACAGCGACAAAAGCAGCGTATCATTGATTTACTGGTGAGTGTACTGCTCCACAGAAGCGAAGTACAACCTGTCCTCTTTATTCTTGAAGACCTTCACTGGGCTGACCCATCAAGTTTAGAGTTGCTCGATAAACTCCTTGAGCGCTGCGAAGATCACAAGATACTTGTCTTTCTTTCCTTCCGTACGCAGTTCACGCCTTACTGGGCGAAAACGGAGATCATGTCGTACATTGAATTAACGGGCTTACCAAAAAAGAATGCAGAGGAGATCATTCTGCGGGTATCTGATAATAAACCGATACCGAAGGAAGCCCTTGACTATATCATCTCAAAGACGGACGGCATCCCGCTCTTCCTCGAAGAGTTGACAAAGTCAATGATCGAATCAGAAATGCTCGTAGATAAAGGTGACAAGTATGAGCTTTCGGCGCCGCTTCATACACTTGGTGTACCCACATCTATACAAGATTCTTTAACAGCACGTCTTGACCGTCTGACTGATGCGAAACCAGTCGCACAACTTGCAGCGACTATCGGCAGAGAGTTTTCGTATGAAATACTTGAAGCGATTCCCGGCGCACATGCCGGTACACTTCGGGGCAATCTTGAGAAACTTGTACAAGCCGGTATTCTCTATCAAAAAGGGATCGTACCGAATGCGACATTCTCATTCAAACATGCTCTCATACAAGACTCGGCATATTCATCACTTCTGAAAACATCTCGTAAAGACTATCATAGGCTGATAGCCGAAACATTTGAGTTGAAGTCGCCTGAACTTATGGAGACACAGCCCGAACTTCTTGCACAGCACTATACAAAAGCATTGATGCCGCAGAAGGCAATACAGTATTGGCTTGCAGCCGGTGTTCGTGCTCTTCAACGCTCTGCAAATGCAGAGGCAGTCTCTCATTTGCGGCAAGGACTATCTCTTACACCTGATATTACAGACCCGATCTTAAAGAACGGGTTTGAGCTTCAACTATATTCTTGTATCGGGCCTGCTCTGATCGCGATGAAAGGGTTTGCAGACGATGAGATTGGGGAAACATATAAACGCGCCGGCGAACTAAGTTTACAACTCGGTGACGGACCACATCTATTTACTCCACTTTGGGGACAATGGGTCTATTATCTTGTTCGTGGTGATCTTTCTAAAGCGCGTCACCTTGCAACCGAAATGCACCGTATCGGCAGCGAAGCAAAAGACACGGCGTTGCTTGTCGAAGCGCATTGGACACTGGGCAATACAGAGTTTTGGCTTGGTAACTTTGAAAGTTCACTTGTCAATCTTGATAAAGCAACTGCGATCTATGATCCCGAACAACACCATATAAATGCATATATATACGGGCAAGACCCCGGCGTTGCAGCACATTGTTATAAAATGTATGCGAACTGGTCACTCGGAAAGCCCGACGCGGCTGGCGAAGCAGTAGATACCGCATTGTCGCTTGCAGAAACTCTGCGTCATCCGTTTAGCATCGGATGGGCAATGGCATTTGGCTTTACACTTGATATGCTCAATCGTGATTACGAGGCAGCACTTGCAAGCTCTGCAAAAGGTGTGCAGTTTTGCACGGAGCAAGTCTATCCGTTCTGGCTTTTTGCAGGGCTTGTTACACAGGGCTGGGCAATGGCAATGCTCGGAGACCCCTCCGGAATAGGACTTATCGAACAAGGGCTTGGCGGCTGGCAAATGATCGGCTCTGTACTTGTTCGCCCTGCATTACTCAATCTCTATGCCGAAGCACTTGCAAAGCACGGCCAAGTTGATAAAGCAATAGAAGTCATTGACGGAGCAATTGTACTTGCAAAAGAGATCAACGAAGTTGCATCAGAGATCGATCTCTATCGTGTTCGCGGAGAGTGCCTCGCCTTAGCTGGTAAACTCGACGAGGCTGAAATCTCTATCCGACAAGGATATGAATATGCCAAAAAATTCAAGGCATTATCACGAGAAGTAACAGCCGCTACCGCTCTGACAAAAGTCT
>JAYUZC010000289.1:0-4626 GCA_043752045.1 Bacteroidota bacterium
TTCGGGTCACAGACGCGTTCATAAGAATATTTAACATCATTTGCGTTAAACTTCCGCCCTTTACCATTCGTAAAGGAAGCATCATCATGGAAGTAGGCATCAGTGCGAAGGTGAAATGTGTAGGTTAAGCCATCTGGTGAAATGTCATAACTCTTTGCAAGTTCGGGGGTGAGTTCAAGGTTCTCGCCGTTATCAAGCAGATGGTCATACATATTCGTCGCGATGTCATCCTCGACCTTGCTATTCATGCGTATAGGGTCAAGCGATGACGGGTTACCACGTATCTCATTAAAGGTATATATGCCACCATATTTCTTGCCTCCTTGTGCGGGGTGAAGAGCGACGGCTTCCTCTTTGGAGCATGCATTAATTAGGAAAAGAAGTCCTATTAGAGCGAGCAATTCTTTTTTCATTCGGCTTAGTAAAAATTGTGTATATTTGAGAGTCTAAACAACGCTATTTTACAACATCTGTTCATAAAAAGTGTGGTAACTAACTATGAAGATCAAAAACGTAAATATCGCTATCATTCATGGAATGGGCGAGCAGCAAGTCGGATACTCCAAAATATTTCAAACGAAGGTAATAAACAGTTTGAATGTTCGCGGATTTGAGACGGACTGTGTTCGCTTCGAGGAGATATTTTGGGCTGATGTACTTAGTGAACAAGAGGAGAAGGTCTTTGAACGTGCCAATTATAGCGATGACCTAACCTATCGCGGGATGCGAAAATTTTTTGCCAATGCTCTCGGGGATGCCATTGCATACCAGCCGAGGGTAAAATCAACCTCGGATAGTATAGAAGTATATGAATGTATCCATAATATTCTTGATACGTCATTTGAACGTCTCTATGAAGCAGACCCTAATGCGCCGCTTGTCTTTATTGCACATTCACTTGGGACAATCATTGCCTCGAACTACATTTGGGATAACCAACACAGTAACTATGGATTGAAAGAACCATTAGATAAACTCACGGGCTTCATCACCTGTGGCAGTCCTCTTGGTATATGGACCCTTCGGTATAAGACATTAGGAAACTCTATAACCTTTCCTCATAAAGGTTTACAAGCCAAATATAAAGAAAAAGCGAAGTGGATTAATCTCTATGATAGGGATGATGTCATTGCCTATCCGCTCAAAAATATCAATGATGGCTATAAAAACAATCTTACCATTGAGAAAGAAATAAATGTCGGTAGGACGCTTGAGCATTGGAATCCGATGTCACATACCGGATACCTTGAAGATGCTGATTTTGTAAGCGAGGTTGTGGAATATCTGGAGTTTCTGATGAGCTAAGGAAGGGAAAGTGGTCAGAGAGGGAATCGAACCCCCGACACAAGGATTTTCAATCCTTTGCTCTACCGACTGAGCTATCTGACCGCGACAATTCGAGCGACTTTAACATACGAAGTGTAATGTGAAGTTTCCTTATTATTGCCAATATGGCTATTGATCAATCTGTTGCAAGAAATATCTTCTAATTCCTCAAAATCTATCCACATTTCACGAAATACGGTATCTTTTATATGATGATTTGAGTTGTTTATTCGTATTTTTGCAGTCTCGTTGTGAGCACTCTAATTAAGCAGGAACATAGGAATACATGTATCTATCCAAACTTGAGATCATTGGGTTTAAGTCGTTCGCTAATCGTACTGTTCTGAAATTCGACCCGGGCATGACGGCGATTGTCGGTCCTAACGGATGCGGCAAGTCGAATGTGGTTGACGCAATACGATGGGCACTAGGTGAGCAGAAGGCGAGCATCCTGCGCTCTGACCTGATGGAGAATGTAATCTTTAATGGCTCACGTTTCCGTAAGTCGCTTGGTATGTCGGAGGTTGCGCTGACCATTGAGAATACGAAAGGTATCCTTCCGACTGAGTATCAAGAAGTTACCATTACAAGAAGACTATTCCGCTCCGGTGAATCCGAATATCTTCTGAACAAGGCACAATGCCGCCTCAAGGACATTGTTGAGCTTTTCATGGATACGGGCATGGGGGCAAATGCCTACTCGGTCATTGAGTTAAAGATGATCGAGCAGATACTTTCGGATAAGACAGAAGAACGCCGCAAACTTTTTGAAGAAGCTGCAGGAGTTACCAAATATAAAGCTCGTCGCAAAGAAGCACTTCGCCGACTTGACCAAGTATCGAGTGATCTTGAACGTATTGACGACATCATCAAGGAAGTAACCAAGAACGCAAATTCACTCGAACGTCAAGCGGAAAAAGCAGCGAAGTATAATCAAGTTCAGACCGACCTCCGCATATTAGAAATAGATGTTCTTGAGCGTGAGTTCGCTCAGGCAACGGGACGACTTGACCCGCTTAAGAAGCTTTTTTCGGAAAATGAAGAGGTACGTTCATCGGTCATGCTCGAACTCGAGAAGTTCGAGGGGCTGATTGATCTTGTCATTCGTGAAGAACAGGAGATAGAAGAACAACTCCTTATCGCAGAACGTACCTTAAAGGATAAGAACGAGACGTTCTCTCGCCTTCGCGAAACAGTCGCAAGCACTGATGAGCGTATCAATTCACTCTCTGTACAGTACGATAGGACTCTGAAAGATATTGAGCGCATCGAAGAAGAAGTAACTTCACAAACTTCTGCAAAAGAGAAAACGGCGGCAACTATTGGCGGGCTTGAAGAGTCAGTCACGACGCTCAAAGCAGAGAATGAATCGTCAAAGTTGACTTACGATGCCGCTCGCAGAGAACTTGACGGCAAACGTACCGATCTCCTGAATACACAGCGTGCAGTTAGTTCTATCATCATGGAAAAGGATTCGCTTTCTGGTGAATCTGCACAGCTTAAAGCACGACTTGAAGAAGTGTTACGTCGTAGCGAGCGCGTTGCAGAGGATGAAGGACAGCTATCAGAGCGAGTAAAGACGCTGAAGGCAGAAGAGAACTCTTATTCAATTGAGCATGAAACAGCACTTCGTTCACTTGCTGATGCAGAGCAAGCACGCCGTGAAGCAATGCGTGAACGAGAGAGTATCAAAGAGCGTATTGATGTTTTGCAGTCAAACTCGTTCGGCTTACAGCGTGAGATAGGTCAGCACTTATCGAAGATGGAATTCCTGACGAGTCTTGTCGAGCGTTCGCTCGGGACAAGTGAAGGAGCGGAATTCCTTGTAAAAAATCATGGATGGTCAAAGACGGGTATGCCTGTTACTGTGCTTGATGCTGTCAGCACATCAGCCGAATATCGTGTGGCTATCGAGAATGCACTTGGTGAATCAGGACAGTACTTTATTACTTCCACTCGCGTCGAAGCACTTGAGGCAATTGAATCATTAAAGCACTCTCAAAAAGGAAAAGCAACATTTATCGCGCTTGATGAAGTACCCACTTCTACAGGTTCTGACATTGCTACGTTAGTTGGCAAAAAGGCATCTGATGTTATTTCAATCGATTCAAAGTACCGTGACTTATATACCATACTACTCGGCAATACGATAATTGTCAGCGACCTTACCGAAGCACTTGAGGCAAAAAAGAGCGGTTCTTTTGCAAAGTATGTAACACTTGATGGTGAGATCGTTACACGAGAGGGCGTTATCAGAGGTGGCTCAAAGAAAACCTCAGAAGGTTCGCTCATTGGCAAACAGCAGCAGATAGAAGAGCTTGAAAAGAGCGTCAAAGAACTTCGTGTAAGGATGGAAGAGGTTGATAGCGAAATAAGTGCGCTGAACATTTCATATGAAGCAATCACAGTTGCTGCATTTGAAACCGCCTTGTCTTTATCGCAAAATCTTTTCCGCGATGCAGAACGTAAACTTGAGCAGGCAAGCTATGACATTAAACGCTCAACCGAACGTTTGGCTGTTCTCGAGAAAGAACGTGAGGAGTTAGCTCTTCGCAAGGCAACGCACGATAGACGTACAGCCGAAATCGCGCCGGAAGTAGAAGCACTTGATTCAAAGTATCAAGACGCAACTCGGATGCTTGCAGAGCTTCAAGGCGTTGTACAGCTTGCGGAAACCAAGCTATCAGAAGAGTCTGCGAAATATACAGATGTACAGGTCAAGTTCAGCGAGGCGCAAAGCCAACTCGAACAGACTCGCTCCGAAATTGCGCGACTTGAATCATCCATCAAGACTGATGGCGAACTACTTATTGAGAAGAAAGCCGATTGTGAACGCTTCATAACAGAAAAGAAGGATTACGAAGCCAAACTCGTTGAACTCAAGACGATGCTTGCATCACTTGAAGAGGAAATAAAGACATCGGAAGCATCGCATCAAGAGATAGCTGCAAAGCGAAAAGAAAAGCAAGACCTTGTCCATAGCTACCGCGAAGAACTCCGTGTTCATCGACAGGAGCAGGATAAGACGATAAGCGCATCACATGAGCTACAACTCAAGATACAAGAACTTGAGAATAAGATAATCATGCTTCGTGAGCGGGCAATAGCAGAGCTTGAAATAGTCGAACTTATCATCAAAGAGTATGCGGAAGATGATAGTTTTAGCTTTGGTGAATCTCGTGAAGGTATCACACAGATGAAGCAACAGCTTCGCAGTCTCGGGAATGTGAACTTGCTTGCATACGAAGAATATACGAAAGAAAAAGAACGTCAGGAATTCCTTACGACACAGCGTAAAGA
>JAYUZC010000290.1:0-4589 GCA_043752045.1 Bacteroidota bacterium
TCGCCATTCTCGTCAAGTTTAAAACCTTCGAGTGCTTTTGAGATGGATTTCTTCGTCGTCTGATATTCAGCCGATACTGATATGCCGTATTCATCGTCCCACACCGAGACGACCATCGGTATCTTCAAAACACCAGCAGCATTTATCGCCTCTAAGAACAATCCTTCCGAAGTGCTTGCATTACCTATCGTGCCGAATGCAACTTCGTTGCCTTTGTTTGTGAAGTTCGTCAGTGAGTGAAGTGCTTTGTTCTCTCGGAAAAGTTTTGAAGCGTATGCCAGGCCAACAAGTCGCGGCATCTGTCCGCCCGTAGGTGAAATATCTGCTGATGAATTCTTTATCTCCATCAGGTTCTTCCATGTACCGTCGGTATTAAGCGAGCGAGTTGCGAAGTGACCGTTCATCATACGCCCTGCTGATGCAGGTTCTGCTTCGAGCGATGCATGGGCATAAAGTTGTGCGAAAAACTCCTGAACTGTTGATGTGCCTGTTGCGAACATAAAGGTCTGGTCGCGATAGTAACCACTGCGCCAATCGCCGAATTCAAATGCTTTCGCCATCGCTATCTGCGGGATCTCTTTGCCGTCACCGAAGATACCAAACTTCGCTTTGCCCGTCAACACCTCACGGCGACCGAGCAAACTCGCGAAGCGTGATTGATTCGCAATGCGGTAATCATTTAGTATCTCTTCTTTTGAGAAAGGGAGTGCCGAACCGTTCGTTGATGGTTTAGAAGTCGTGGATAAGGGTGCAGATATACCTGATGTGATATTGAGTTCGCGAGATGATGCCTTTTTCGCCATTTCGTAATTACCGACAAATATAAGTAGAATATAGGCAAGTCAAACAACAACATCAGGCGGGACATTCCGAGCGGGGGAAGTCTTACTTCGCCCGACGCATCGAAGAAAATACGCTCTTCGATACTTCTATCCCTATCGGGAATGAGAGTGCCACCGGAACAGGATGGCCAAGTATCTTATAGAAGTTCGTCAAGTGCAGTCTGAATAATTCATCAAAGATATTTTTCTGTTCAGAGTGGTGATCGTCACCATACCACCAAAACCAATCACTGCCTTCGGCTCGCATCAATTCCCTAAATGCTTTATCTTTGGCAGTAGCAAATCCGGCATCATCCCCATCAAGCGAGTCATATATTTCTGCAGCATCAGCAAGCAATTCCCAACCGCGATTTTTCTCGTCATGTCCGATCCATATCTTGAAGTTGCCGTTAATCCAAGAACCTGCTGTAATGTTTTCTACCCATCTGATATTCTCGGAGCCAATATCTGCTATTGCTTCGCTAAAGGTTACTGTCCGAATATCTTCCGCTTCGGAGAGTGCTTTGTAAAGTGATTGTAGGAAGTCATAACCATTTGCTTCATAGTATTCCCAACAATTCTCGCCGTCGAGAATGATTGGGATACAGGCGTTTTGCAATGCCTCTTCGCCGTACCGCTCAAGTATTGCTTGGCGGATTTCACGAATTGATTCCAACATATCATTCACCGCATCTTCGGCTTTCCATGACTGATAATCAAAACCTATCTTATCCGATAGACTATGATCGCGGAAGAAGATTGTTATGTCATTTCCTCCCGATGAATACTTCCTCGGAAAATACTTCTCTAACTCCTCATATTCAAAATCCCGAAGTGATTTCAGGAGCACTGTCTCGTCGCTTGCTGTCCATGTAACTCCTTGTGATGCCATCACATCAAGTGCCGCATTTGAGATGCTCCCTTCCGATGGCCACATTCCATTGGGTCTATCACCGAACCGCTCTGCTATGAAATCGAGACCTCGTCTGACTTGCTCTGCTCCATGACGGGGAGCAGCGAGCCGTTTCTCCGGCAATGAAAGCACCGGCATTGCTTCATGTGCTGAGTTGGTATCACAAAGAAGTGGCAAGATAGGATGATAGAACGGCGTTGTTGAAATCTCTACCTGTCCCGATGCAGCCAGGCGACGATGAATGTCTAACGTATATTGAAAGAGTGAGTGAAGTTCTCTAAAGAGTATGTTTTTCTCCTCTTCGGTAAATCCTCTGTCTTTGTTCTGATAGTACTGATAAAACTCTTTCTTCCTCTCGAACTCACCGAGCCATGCAAGAGCATAATGAATGACAAGGTCGCGGTAATCTTCATCGGTAAACTGTTCATGTTTATCACGAAGTTCTTGGTATCGCGCCGAGCGCTTTATCATTCGCTCTGGGTTAGCATGGAAGCAATTCTCTATGAGATATATCTTCTCGTCATTTGTCAACTCTTCGGTCGGCTTTCGAGAAAGTTTTAGCACATCATCCTCGACACCCTCCATATAACTTTCTATCTGACCAACAAGCGACGGAACAAGATTTATGGTGGCATGGAGCTTCGGGAAGCAAGCAATATGCTCCGCCATCTCGGCATAATCTTTCGTTGTATGTAGCCGAACCCAAGGCAAATGGAATTTCCAGTCCGCCTTATAATACGGCTGATGCTGATGCCAAAGTATCGCGAGTTTGATAGGGGTCATATACTACAAAACAAAAGGACGGACTAAAAGTCCGTCCTACTGGGATTATGATTTTGTTATTCCTCTTCCATCTTATGATGCTGGGCATAGTGGTCTATGACCTTCTTGGCATAGTCTGACGGAGCTTCTTCGTAGTGACTGAACTTCTGGCGGTGGCTGCCTTTGCCTTGTGTTAAGGAACGGAGCCGCGTCGAGTAGCGATAGAGTTCGGCAAGCGGGACGACCGCCTTCACTACCTCAAAGCTGCCTTTGGATTCCATACCCTGCACCTTACCTCGGCGTGATGAAATATCACCAAGTACATCTCCCATGTGATCGCCGGGTACCATCACCTCAAGTTCATAGAGCGGTTCAAGGAGTGCAGGTCGTGCCTGAAGGAATGCTTCTTTGAAAGCCATCTTTCCTGCCGTGCGGAAGGCATTCTCGTTGGAATCAACTGCATGTTCTTTGCCGTCGTAGAGTTCTACTTCAACATCAACTACAGGATTTCCCGATAGCGGTCCTCTGATGAGCATCTCATGAACTCCTTTGTCAACTGCAGGGACGAAGCGGTTCGAGATGACACCGCCGACAATGTTATCGACAAATTCATAACCTGCACCGCGAGTTCTCGGCTTGAGCTTTATCGCTACTTCACCGAACTGCCCTGCGCCGCCTGATTGCTTTTTGTGGCGATACCTTGTATCGGCATTACCTTTGATCGTTTCGCGGAATGCGATACGCGGCTCGACTATCTCAACATCTATCTTGTACCGTTCTTTCAAACGGCGAATTGCAATATCAAGATGAAGTTCGCCTTGTCCTTCGATTAGCGTCTGATTTAATTCCGGGTCATGAACTACAAGGAACGTCGGGTCTTCTTCGTGAAGCGAGTGAAGCCCGATAGCCAACTTCTCCTCGTCGCCTTTGTTCTTCACTTTCACTGCGCTGGTGATGACCGGAGCGGGAAACTCTATCGGCTTCAAGATAACCGGAAAAGTTTTCGATGAAAGTGTATTGTTGGTATGGGTATCTTTCAACTTGACTGCCGCTGCTATATCACCTGTAACGACATGATGAACTTCCTTCCTGTTCTTGCCGGTCATGTTGTAAAGCTGCATGACGCGTTCGGGTTTTCCGTTGGATTCATTGATCAAGTCCTGACCATGTTTCAATTCACCGTGATAGACTCGGAAGAAAGATAGGTCGCCGAGATGTGCTTCGCTGACCGTCTTGAAAACAAAGAGCGTCGTAGCATCTTTAGATGCTTTGTTCAAGCTGACATCTTGCTTCGTTTCGGGATTGGTACCATGAACATCGGCGATGTGATCCTCCGGTGCCGGGGCATTGGTCTCGATAAATTCAAGAAGTCGTTTGATACCGACGTTGGTTTCTGCCGAGGCGCAGAGTATCGGGAAAAGTTTGCGATGTGCAAGCGACTCATGAATTCCGCCTGCGAAATGTTCTTCGGTCAAGTTACCGTCGCTGGAGAAAAACTCCTCCATCAAGGTGTCGTCGCTTTCGGCGACTATCTCGACAAGCTCTTTATGCAGCGCGTCGGCTTTGTCTTTGATATCAGCCGGAATATCATCTTCGGTGTAGTTGCCGGAGCCATCGGTCTTGAAGGTCATCATCTTCATCTTCATGACGTCGATGATCTGGTTGAAGCCCGGTCCTGTCTTATAAGGAAATTGCACAACGGCTACTTCATGTCCGAAATGATTTTTCATTTCTTCGATGATGTCGTCCCAATGTGCTTCGGGTGCATCGAGTTTATTGACGACGAAGATAACGGAGTTCTCATCGGCATTGCAGAAGTCCCACACCGTATCCGTCCCGACCTCGACACCATGAACCGCATTCAAGACCATCACTGCTGTATCCGCCACATGAAGCGCCGACCTAACTTCACCGGTGAAGTCGGAGTATCCTGGTGTATCGAGCAGGTTTATCTTATGGGTATCTTTAGTGACGCTGACAAGCGACGTATTAATGGAGTGTTTTCTGGCGATCTCATCTGGATGATAATCGCTAAGGGTATTCCCTTCTGCTATGGTGCCGCGGCGAGTTGTTGCTCCCGCGGCGAAGGCGAT
>JAYUZC010000291.1:0-4582 GCA_043752045.1 Bacteroidota bacterium
TGTTAAGCCGTGGACTATTCTTTTACCTCAAAGGAAAACCTGAAGGAAAGATGAAGAATCTTATTGACTGGATTCTTTCACCTACCGGACAAGAGGTTGTAAGTAAAGAAGGATTCTTTACGGTAAAGTAATAATAAGGATTGACTATAAAAAATGCCTCCACTTGGGGCATTTTTTTTATCCCAGAGTTATTCTTTTACATGCCTTTTAGCAACGCCGAAGCCAATGAACCAATAGCATCATCTTTTGCTCCTTTGGTTACTTTCATGTCGTCCATTGCCTTCGCGACGCTTTCCATAAGAGCATTTGCCGACGCTGCGGTAAAATCAGTGTCCTTCATCGCATCTTTAAGTGTGATTGCAGAGTGCTCACATGGTCCGCCGATAGCGTTACATATTTCGCTTGTCAGGACTGTCTTTACAAGTGGTCTTGATGAAGAAGTGATGTATTTTGAGGTACGGCTGTCATTGCTTGCATAGTCAAGAGACTTGCTTACGAGTGTTACGACGACGGTATCCCCGCCCATCGTTGCGTATATCTCATCTCCATCGGTGGTCTTTGTTGAAGATGAAGAAGAGCTACATGATGATAAACACATCATACAAATAATTGCAATTGATGCAAATACAAAAAGGATTTTTTTCATTGTGTGGTAAGAATAATGAGAATACTTACTTATACAAAAGTACGTATAATATAACCACGTGATAGTTATTTTACACGTATCAGCTTCATATATGAGTATGAACGAACGGTCGTGGTGCTGGTATTTGCAGTACCTTGTGCCCAACGAAATTTTACGGACCCGGCATTACTAGCCGTAACAAAAATGCCTCTAAATGTGATTAGTGTAGATACGCCGCCATTTATCTGTATCGTTTTAGTAGCATTGCTTGTCGAGATCAACCCATTTCCCTGGATGGCATTACCTCCTGCATCTTGGATACCTGTTGTATATATACGCATGAATGCGTTGGTCGGGAGTTGGAATGCAAGCTTAATATCGACGTTGTTTGATACATTGTCAGCTTGTAGCTCCCCGCTTAGCTCCCATGTTTCACCGGCATTCACATTGAACGAGAGATGATCATCATCTTGTATCGTCGCCGAACTTGTTACAGATTCATCTGCTGTCTTATACTTATAGATAATACTACCGACAGCGCCTATAACTTGGTTAGCGTTCAATGTTCCTAATAGCCACTGATTCGATACGCTATCATAGATCATATCAAGGATAGGGACCGGTCCGCTGATGATGATATCGCTGTTTGTGTTTGTCTCGATGCGGTTGCCAAGCGTAGAGAAAGAGCTGGAATCCATGATCGTCCAATCCTGTCCGGTCAAATTAGCCAAACGTACGCGTTTACCATTTGTCCCGTTTGCAATACCCGAAACAGAGAATGGCGCAGTAGGTCCAATAATTCGAACAAAGGATGAATTTCCAATTGAAATGTTATCGTTTCTACCGTTCGAGAGTGTCAATGTTGTAGATTTTGTAGCGTATGATCCATTGATATCCATCGATGTAACAGGATTTGCATTGTTGACACCAACCATTCCGTTCGAAGCAATGCGAACACGTTCCCTTAATGCGCCTGCAGTATCAACTGTAGAAAAAGTCATTGCAGCACTACGAGAATTATCATTTGCTGTTGTCCAGTGAACGCCTATGGATGCAGCATCACGCATAGCGCTTGCCGCAGAAAGTGATGCGCTTGTCTGAAGTTGGAAAAGGACATTTGATCCGAAACCATCGGAAGCTCCACTGTTAGTCAAATCGTGATCAATCACTAACACATTAGAGCGTGTACTGCCTAAGTCATTTGTACTTGTCCTTCTAACATGGAGCCGAGCAGTTGGGGAGGCAAAACCAATTCCAACATCTCCATCTGATTGGAGAGTCATTTGGCGAGTGTTATTCGTTCTGAGTACGAGATCAACAGCGTCTATTGTGCCGAGGAAATTCGTTGAAGATGAAGTGCCCGAGTTACCGGTAAGCAGCCAACCACTACTGTTGGTTGCCCAACTTAGTACGCCGGCTGTCGTTGCTGTTAATGTCTGGCCGTTAGAAGATGGCAGAGCCGTCGGTAAAGTATATGTAATGTCGGTTGCTCCCTGTGCACCTGCTTGAAATATTGTAAAACCCGAACCCGTACCTTGCATGCGAAGCACACCTGCAGTGCCGGTCGTATTAGAGATACGAAGACCACCATCAGAAATATGTATTTTCGATGCTGGAGACGTTGTCCCGATACCGAGTCGCTTGTTGGTGTTATCCCAGTAAAGACTTGAATCGTCCATCAGATTTGTCGTCGCACCTGGTCCGGGACCCCAAAATGCAATTCGTGTTGCAGTACCTGACCCTGTAAGCCCACCACCACTTGTTGGTGTTATCCAACTCAATGTGCCTGTCGTAGAGCTTGAAAGAACCTGTCCGTTCGCAGTTGGTGAAGCGGTAGGTAATGTCAATGTAATATTCGTTGTACCTTGAGCGCCTGCAACGAGAGTAGTTGCTCCGGTGCCCGTTCCTTGGAAAAGTACACCTCCAGCTGTTCCGTTATTATTGGAAAGGAGGAGATTACCGTTACGCATTTCCAATAGTTGCGACGGTGTTGAGACTCCGATACCGACATTGCCGCCGTTCAAGAGAGCAGCATAGTTTGTTGTGCCGCCTGTTGCGTTTACGTTCAAACCGATATTCGTAGCGCCTGTACCGGTCCATGCGCCAGTTGATTGAACATCAAGTCCTGTTTTCGCGATGCTTGCGGTTGTGCTTGTTGCAGTATTAGCAAATGTCGTTGATGTCGTTGCGCTCGTCTTTGCTCCTGATGTTATTGCATGAAGAGTAGATGTTGGTGAGACACCGGCACCAAGTGAGAGACGCTTGTTGGTATTATCATAATAAAGCGTCGTATCATCCATTAAGTTTGTCGTCGAACCAGGTCCCGGTCCCCAAAATGCTATGCGTGTAGCAGTGCCAGATCCCGTTAGACCACCGCCTGATGGTGTTGTCCAGCTAAGTACACCCGCTGTTGAAGCAGTGAGTGCCTGCCCGTTTGATGAGGGTAGGGAAGTAGGTAGTATGTAGTTGATATTTGTTGTTCCCTGTGCACCGGCTTGGAATGTTGTGATACCTGTACCCGTCCCTTGTAATTGAAATTGCGCACCAGGACGTGATAGTAACAAATTACCTGTGGAGTTAGAGATCCGAAGCTTTTCACGTGATGAAGCCGTTGTTCCTGTCCCAAGTACGAGGTCTTGGTCATCAATCGTGCCGAGTAAGTTTCCTGTCGTTCCGTTCCATGGAGTAGTTGACGTGTTGCCGGTTAAAAGCCATCCATTCGAGGTAATAACGATATTACCGATTGTGTCACTTACTGAAATTCCTGAACCTGCGGTCAGTTTGAGAACACCCGTATTGCCGATGATTAGACTTCCGTTATCGGAGCCGGAGTTGGTGATAGAAAGCCCTGAACCAACTGAAAAAACTCGATTGTTTGCAAGTGAGCCGTTGTCGGCGGCGAAGGTCAGTATCGGTTCGCCGTTATTAACAAAACCAGCAGTTGACATACTTGTCCAACTTGGTACCAGCCGAGTACCTGATCTTGTGAGCATCATGACATTCCCGCTATCTGCTCCAACTGTTGATGACCATGACATGTTTCCACTGCCAATACCAAAAAGCAATGACGCAGTTGTAAGTGATGGGTTCGGATTGTTCGGAAGATTGATGGTGAACGAGGAGGTAGGAGTATCGGACTGGAGCGTGATAATATTCCCGTTCGCGTTCGATATTTTAACCTGACGCTGGAGCGTACCTTGTGCAAATGCTGAACCAATAAACATACAAACGACAAGGATACTGCCAACGAAGGTCAGGACTGTAGTTCTCGATTGTATTGTAAGGCGTCTCATCAGATTTATGCAAAATTACGATAATTTTACCATGACCAACCTATCTGGTTGAAAATGTTTCCGGGTAGTTGACAACAACCCAGTTAATGCTCTCACCCTTTGGTATCTCATTCGATGCTTCAACAAAAAAAACATTTTTTTCGTAGTCTATCCCTGTGACAGCGCAAAGAATGTTACCAATGTTGTTCGCGTCTTTTGTCATGTGAACCGATGCTGTTATCATCGCCCCACGGCGAAGGATAAACTTTCCGGGTTTGACGGAAAAGCGGAATCGGTTTGTTCCAAAACCCTGCCCCGGGATAAACCCGGAGCGGATCACTATTGAATTCGTTTTTCCTTTTCTGATGCCAACAGCTCTATCAGAAGCAAAATCATCTTTCCGTGCTTTCACATCAGAGAAGACTCCGAGTGAATCACCTTGAAAGATCTCCTTCCCACCGTTAACCTTAATGACCTCTACTTGATCAGTCCCTCCCTCGAATACCTCAATAGTATCAGGGGAAGGGGGAGCAAAGCTCGCATAGAAGCCAGGTACTAAGTTATTAGGATTATTTGCTTCAACTCGCACAAACTCAAACCTTGGTAATGACGACGATATTTCTCGAAGCGTCACACCATCTTCGACGGTTGGCTCAGGAAGTGATGGAGTTGGTGCAGTAGCCAC
>JAYUZC010000292.1:0-4563 GCA_043752045.1 Bacteroidota bacterium
CATGGGACTTATCGGCGAGCAGCTTTCAGCAGAGTTACAAACGGATAGAAATCTTACACTCAAACGCAACAGAGCAGGCCAGCCGCTTCGTTTTACCGGCAATTTAAACCTTACCGAACGATCAAGCTATAAGTTTATCAGAAATTTCAATCCTGTTACAGGTACGATTTCCTTTATCAATGATATTACTAATCCTTACCTGAACATTACAGCAGAGTATGGTGCATATAATTCGATACGAACCTCGGATTTCTATAAAATCTTGCTGAAGATAAAAGGGACTGCCAACCAACCGAATCTTTCGATGGAAATATATAAACGTAACGAATCAACGCGGCAATTCAGCCTTGACGGGCAGCATAATGGTGATCAGGCAACCGCAGATGGGCTTTATTTCTTGACATCGAACGCATTCCAATCAGACCTTTCCCAAACAGAAAGTGCAAATGTTGCATCTCAGCTTGCAACAACGATCCCATCTGGTTTAGCAAATTCTGTGATTAACGGAATAGTCGGCTCATCATTCTTAAAAGATTACCTTCGCAATGTAAGTCTTGATTATGGCGGCTCTCTTGATAAAACTAAATTGAGACTCACTGCAGGCTATAAAGACTTTACATTCCAATACGGAGCACAGAGTTTGAAGGATCCTTCGGCAGCGGATTACTCGGTTGAAGTACCCCTGTCCCAGTTCGTCAAATTTAACAATGCAAAAAATATTGTTTTTGGGTTCACTGCACATACATACTCGCTTAGCTCAACTACTACGTCTGTTATTAATCAGCCAAACTTTGAGGCATCTGTAATGTACCGTTTCCAAATTGGTGGTCATAACTTTAACATTTGGTAACGGCACTAAATGAATGAAAATTCATAGACGTTTTGTTGGCCTTGTCGTTTTATAACAGGTCATTTATATTTCCTTACGTATTAATGCTTCGTACAATTATTGTTCTGTTATTCTTTTTCATTTCTTCTTTTACTATCGCCCAAGAGATCAGTGTTGTTGACAAGACAGACCTTCGCCCAATTCCGTATGCCGTTATTTCGAGCGCAGATAAATCGAAGGGTGTAAAAACGAATGCGCAAGGCACTGCCGATATTTCGCGTTTGCAAGGAGTCGGTACTTTTCTCATCACTGCAAATGGCTATAAGTCGCAAGAGCTGCAAATTGAAGACCTGTCGGCACTGAACTTTATTGTCAAACTTTCGGAAGACCAGGTTGAAGGCGATGAAGTTATCATAAGCGCGAATAAGTGGGAGCAGAAGCGAAGCGAGATAGCTAACCGCGTTGTCTCGGTAGCGCCACGTGATGTTGCATTCCAAAACCCCCAAACAGCAGGCGACCTGCTTGCACTTACCAAAGAAGTGTATGTTCAAAAGAGCCAACTTGCCGGTGGTAGTCCAATGATTCGTGGCTTCTCGACAAATCGTGTGCTCTTAATTGTTGATGGCGTGAGAATGAATAATGCCATTTTTAGAAGTGGTAATTTGCAGAACGTCATTACCCTTGATGCGAATGCAACCGAGAACGTCGAGGTCGTCTTTGGTCCTGGTTCAGTTATATATGGAAGCGATGCTATCGGCGGCGTTATGGATTTTCATACTCTCTCACTTCGATATGCCGAGGGCGATGCGCTTCATACTTCAGGAAGTGCGTTGGTTAGGTATTCATCGGCTGCAACAGAAAAAACAGGGCATGTTGATTTCTCGCTTGGAACAAATACATTCTCCTCGGTTACAAGTTTTACCTTTAGTGATTACGACGACCTCACGATGGGCACTAGTGGCTTCCCCGAATACCAACGCCATGAATATGTCGAACGTATCAATGACATAGATTCTATCGTTGCAAATGAAAATCCTGATGTTCAGGTTGCATCGGGTTTCAGCCAGTTCAATATAGTGCAGAAACTGGGTTACAAAGCATCTGATGATCTTGATATGGCTCTCTCATTGCAGTACTCGCGCTCAAGCGATGCTCCGCGTTATGACCGTCTCATTGAATATCGTAACAACAAACTTCGCTATGCCCAGTGGTATTACGGTCCGCAAGTATGGGGACTCGGCTCGTTCACACTGAATCTTCGTAACGGTGGATTTTTTGATAATGCACGTATTCTCGCGGCATACCAGCGTTTTGAAGAAAGCCGGCATGACCGCTCACGCAGGAGTTCATCACTTCGTGAACAGTTCGAGTCCGTGAATGCATATTCGTTCAATGCTGATTTCGATAAATCACTTACCTCTTCGTCATGGTTCTACTATGGTGTTGAAGGCATCACCAATGGTGTTGGTTCTGAAGCTCATACTACGAATATCAATGATAACGTAGAGACTCCTTCTCCAACACGTTACCCTGATGGCTCGTCATGGACGAGCGCAGCGATCTATACAAGCTACAAGCAAAACTTTGATGAGCGATATATTCTCAATGTAGGCCTGCGATATAATTATATCGCATCAAACTCAACGTTCGATACATCATTCTCCCCCTTCCCTTACACTACAGCTGATCTCACTAATGGTGCGTTAACGGGAAGTCTTGGCTTAACATGGTTAGCAAGCGCGGCAACGCAGATCAATCTTAATGGTGCGACGGGCTTTCGTGCGCCAAATATTGATGACATCGGAAAAGTATTTGAATCGGAGCCGGGAAGTGTTGTGGTGCCCAATCCTGACTTGAAACCGGAGTATGCGTATAGCGCAGAACTGGGCATTATTCAGCGTATCGGCACTGCCATTCGCATTGATGCAAGTGCATTCTATTCTATTGTGACCGATGCTCTTGCCCGGCGCGACTTTACCTTCAACGGGGAGGACAGTGTCATCTATGACGGCGAACTTAGCAAGGTAGAAGCTATGCAAAACGTGAGCGAAGCAACTTCATACGGTGTGCAGTTGGCACTGACAGTTCAGATTGTAGATGATCTTTCCTTCAAAGGCAACGTCACTTATATTCAAGGCGAAGAGAATGACGATGTGACGGGTGAAGTTGTCCCATTGCGTCATGCACCGCCGCTTTTTGCTGGCGCTGCACTTACCTATACTGGTGATGGTATAAAAGCTGAACTTTCGGTTGATCATAATTCCGAGATATCCAATGATAAACTTGCACCAAGCGAACAGGCAAAGATATTCATTTATGCAAAAGATGCAGACGGCAATCCCTACTGCCCTGCGTGGACATCGCTTAATCTAAAAGCAAGTTATCAGATAACCGAGAAGTTTCAACTTAACGCAGGTATTGAGAACATCCTTGATAACCGCTATCGCCCATACTCATCAGGTATTGCTGCACCTGGAAGAAACTTCATCGTTGGCCTAAGAAGCTATTTCTAAGAAGTGGTTTGTGCCATAACTTTCAGACTTTAAATATGAATAATATCTCACGAAACCACAATCATGTTTCTGCGGTAGTATGAGTATAGAATAATGACTACGACAATGAAAATGCTTCGAATTTGGGCTACACTTTTTTCCATTCTTATGATGGCAGTGCCTTCATTTGCTCAGAAGGAATTCACCATCAAAGGTGTGATGCAATTCACTGACATCGAAGGCGGATGCTGGTACCTCGAAGCGCATAAGAGACGCTTTGAACTCACCGGCTCTGATGAGCAGCTCGCGACAGTGCGAGTCGATGGCAGACCGCTCACGCTTGTCGTCAAACAGCGTAATATGCAATCCACTTGTATGGTCGGGACTGTTGTCGAGATCGTTGATATTCTGGATACTGTATTCCATCCACATAATCCGCCGGTTGATAGGTTCAAGATAACCGGGAAGATATACAAGCTTGAGGACGGCTGCTATTATGTAAAGACTAAGAGCGGGAAGAAATATGAGTTTCAAGGAGAAGTGCCGAAGAAGTATCGTAAAGTTGGTGTAAAGTATTCCCGTATGTCAATGGTTATCCCATCTGTTGACGGCTTTCATATTATGAATGGTGTTATCATGCTGCCTTATGTCAGCGACTCGAAGCCAATAAACGTCCCGAAAAAAGCAGACCCGAGGTAGCGACAGGCACCTGTGTATAATTGCTCTACAGTAAAATGGCGATTCTAAGCCAGAATCGCCGAAAAAATAGTTTAAAATAGTTTGCGTAGGCATCTTGCAAAATGACATTGCATGTGTTATTTTTGTAAGCGGAATTATCGTAATTCGGGGATTTAGGGTTGTTCGCACCCTTAGATGCATTTTCCTGATTTCAACTGACCAATACCCTATGACCACTTAGCAAATGTGTAAATTCTTAGCACCACCCGACAAATATCGAACACCGATTAATGAACCATGACACTGGTGCGGTGCACAATTAGAGTGTTGATTTATATAGGAGTTATAGGGCATTAATTGACACTTTAGAAAGAAGAATAAGGTCGATCAAAGCTTCAAAAAACAAAGCGGGATTTTTTCGGTGTGATTAATCATTGTATTCCTCTCTTGTGAATCAATACAACGACCATAACGATCCTGAAGATAAAAGCGGCTATCAAAAGCCGCCCTACGACCCACATGCAAAAGAGCCATGGGAAAAGATATCTGCTATCTGGCAAAAAC
>JAYUZC010000293.1:0-4546 GCA_043752045.1 Bacteroidota bacterium
TGGTAGACGCAACGGACTTAAAATCCGTTGGGTGGTAACATCCGTGCCGGTTCGACTCCGGCCATCGGTACTAATAACACTTCCTTATGTCACTTCCATTAGTAGCAATTGTCGGACGCCCCAATGTCGGGAAATCCACCCTTTTTAATCGCCTCGTCGGCGAGCGGAAAGCTATTACCGAATCTATCTCCGGCGTAACGCGTGACCGTATCTACGGGAAGTCCGACTGGGCAGGCAAAGAATTTTTAGTCGTTGATACAGGCGGTATCGTGCCATATTCTGACGATGTCTTCGAGCGAGCTATCCGGCGACAAGCAGAAATTGCCATCGATGAAGCTGATGTCATTCTTTTTGTCGTTGATGTTTCGGCAGGCGTTCATCCGCTCGATGAAGAGGTAGGGACAATGCTGCGCCGCTCGGGCAAAACCGTCATGCTCATTGCAAACAAGGTTGATAATGCGGAGCGCGATACATTCCGTACAGAGTTTTATGCTCTCGGTCTGGGTGAGCCGCACTCTGCAAGTGCGATAAGCGGCAGAAGTGTTGGTGATTTCCTTGATGTGCTTAACACCCACTTCCCCGAACAGATACCCGAAGATGAAGCAAACCGCCCAATGAAGCTTGCCATCGTCGGCAAGCCGAACGTAGGGAAGTCAAGCTATTTGAATTCACTTATTGGGTTAGAACGCTCTGTCGTTACGCCTATCGCAGGCACAACGCGTGACTCGATCCATACCGATTATACATATTACGGTCAGCCAATAACGCTCATTGATACGGCAGGTCTTCGTAAGAAAAAATATATCAATGATGCGCTTGAGCTGTTCTCTGCTGTTCGCACGATGAAGGCAATTGATGAGTGCGACGTCGCGCTTGTTATGGTTGATGCTCAAGATGGTGTGAACAAACAGGACGCGAAGATATTAAACGATGTCATTGACGCTCGTAAAGGTGCTATCCTTGTTGTCAACAAGTGGGACCTGATCGAAAAGGAAACGAACACGGCGGTGAAGTTCGAGAAGGAAGTCAAAGAAATGCTCGTCACGGTAGATTACGTGCCGCTTGTCTTTGTCAGTGCCATCACGCATCAACGCCATACAAAGCCCATCGAGATGGCATTGCAGATCTTTGCAGATCGCAAAAAGCGTATTGATACCAGTGACCTTAATGATTTCTTGTTGCCGGAGATCGCAAGAATACCACCGCCATCGGTGCAAGGAAGAGATTTGCGAATTAATTACATCACACAGGTAAAAGTTGAGCCGCCAGTTTTTGCATTCTTCTCGAATTATCCGGCACTCATACCCGAGGCATATAAACGCTATCTCGAGCGCAAACTTCGCGAGAGATACGAACTCAAGGGCGTGCCTATCTCATTTATTTTCAGGAAAAAGTAAGAGCTACGCTCTTACTTTATCTTGAACATCTTCGTCATCTTTATTTCTTTGTTCGTATTTACATCTGTGATGATCGTGCGAGCATAGAATGTGCCCGATGGAAGTTTTTTGCCACCTTTATCTTTGCAATCAAAGATCTGTTCATAGTTGCCGGGGTTGACAACTTCGTTATTAAAATACCCCCTGACAACCTGACCTAATTCATCAATGATCTGTAAGATCACTTTTGATTGAGTTGCAAGGTATATCTTTATATTCGCTTCTTTCCCTTTTTTCAATGGGACAACCGTTACATCAGTCTTTGGCTGTTTGCTAATATCCTCCGGCTTAATACCTTTTCCCCAAACAGGTATCGAAAGAGAATCGTTAGCCATCTTGAACGAGATACGTCCCTTAAAATCACCCGGTTTATCCGGCGTAAAACAAACGCTTACCACCATTGAGCGTTTTGGATTCATAAGTACTGGATACATGCTTTTTGCAGGTGAGGGGACTGTAAATACCTTTCCCATATTGCAAGTTATCTCCTGTATCGAAAGCGTATCAAGGGAGTTATTATGGATGGTTAGGTATTGACATGAGATTATTCCCATACCTTGCGAACCGAATCCCATTTCCTTTAAACTAAATGAAAGCTTCGGCTCCGCTGCAGGAGCAGGTTTGGATTTCTTCTGCGCTAAAGAAGGCAGCGCAATGAACATTAACAAAACAACCAGTATTCTTTTCATATCTGTAAGATGAATTGACCGTTCTTTAAACACAAAACGATTGACAATGCTCCCTCCGTCAAAACCGGATGTCCACTTGAGCAGAGAAGAGCATTGTAGTAAGATGCTCGCTCTGATAGTCATAAACACTCCCTGATACTTTCACGCCGAGAGTGACAGCTTCAATCGGGGTGAACCGAGAAAGTACATAATACCTACTGCCTATCCCATACAAACTTGTCAGCGAAACAGCGCCCGGAAGCTCTGATTCATTCAGATATATTCTACTATCGTATGAATCAGTTGAATAAAATGCCACTCCTGATTCGAGCATGAGCGGCGGAAGCAGATAATACCTCGCTTGAATTCCAAACGCAATACCATCGTCGCTGATCTGCGGCTCGTCATAGTGGATATACCCAACTCGTCCACGAAGAAGCAGTTCCGGAGTTACTTGGTAGCTTACGATAAGCCGCTCGGAAAGTTTTGTGCCTAAATAGAGATATGTTGCATTGGTTGAGTCACGCGCAACATCCTCGCGTGTTCGCAAACGTGAGTCAAGTTCGAGCGAGAACAGCTTCGTTCGAGGTGCGAAGCCAAGTGTAATGCGGTAATCTTGCGTAGTGGGTGTATAGTTTGCATCATACTCTCTCTCATCTCTCCTTGATAAGTCCGCATACCCCTGCACGGTAAACTCTTCACCTAATGTCTGACGAAGACCAACATAGAATCCGCTCTCGTTTTGTGCGTCATCAGAATTGTCACCGAAGACACTTCCGAAGGGAGAGATGAAGTTCTCAGGAAGTAACCTAAATTGCAACGCTATCTCCGTTCTCTCAAACGGAAGTGCCATACCCGAAACTACTACTGTCGAAGCATTCGCTGCATCAGAATTACTTCGTGCAAACTCGCCTCGTAACGAAAATGTGGTTGTCGCAAAGACAGATGATACCGAATACATCGAGAGGTCCTGACCTGTAAACTTTGTTGATAATGTATCACTTGATACAACAGGTTTACTGTGTGATGTCTTATAGCCGATCGCCGAGATGTTCAAATATGAGTTAACACCTCGTAAGAGATCAAACCCAGCTTGTGCCCCAAAACTTTCTTGGCTGATGCTATTGCGACGTGCAAGTTCGGACTCACTCCGATGATACCCGGTATAACTAACAGAGCTTACAGTGCCTGAATCTGTCAGCGTTGCATCAACGGGTCGCTCCGAGTAGAACGGAGTAATAGAAAATGAGCCAATATCTATCGTGCTTGTAACTCCGCGAAAGTATCGGTAGGCAGATGAAGAAAGATACGAACGTAGTTCAGATGTTCTTTTTGCTACAGGCAAAATTGCATCTCGCGATTTCATCTGCAATACCCCTGATTGCAACGCCAATCCCTCGCCGAACGAGAGCGAGTAGTCACCAAGCACAAGATTTCGGACTTGAATATCTTCGGTTAGTACATACGGCTTGGCAAGTTCAAGATGCAGCGAGACCTGATCAAAGAATAGCGGCTCACCTGCGCTCTTTGCCTGGAGCATTGCGAAGCGGACATCATCCGTGTTGATGAGCAAGCGGTTATAGAGTTTTACCGGCGAACCTTGATACGTATTCTCAGTATACTCTTCTTCCTCATGTGCCTTTGGGTCTATTGAGATTCTTGAGCGGATGTCGATGAGTGGTGCATTGTATGACTTACGAGTTACAAGATAGCGTGTAAGGATACTCCGCTCTAATGCTCTATCAGCCAATATAACATTTTTCTTGAATTGCGAAAGAAACCTGTTTATATCAACATCTGTAAGTGTCGGGATATTTTGCAATGAAAGCCGTGTTGGGTCAAGCAGCATAAGCGGATAGTTCATCATCTTCTCGACGAACTCCGTATAGACCTCGGCAGAGTTCAGAAATCTGTCGTCATCTTCAGTGTGAGAGAATGCGTCTTGGTAGATATACCCTGTTGCATCATCAAGCTTCGTGAGCGTATCAGTTTGCGCTGCTGCCGAAGTAGCACAAAACAGAAGCATCGCTATGATTATTTTTCTTACCATGCGTATGACACCCCAACCGATAGTGACTCGCCTGTCTCTTCATAGAGTACGAATGCTCCTTCGAGCATTATTCCGCTCAAATTCACGCCAAAACCAAAGTGATAACTCTCGAATGATGAAGTAACCCCTGTGCGAAAAGCAATAAACGAGAATGGACTATAACCTACACCAAATCGTGCAAGCATATCTCTATCGGTTCGTTTTTCAAGAGTTGTATGAAGTGATAGTCCTGTTTCTTGCGGGGAGTATTCAACACCGAGTGAGTATGTTTGTGGGACTTTCTCTTCTTCAATCACAGTGCTTGTTGATGCGCCGAGAAGATTGAGTGTCATAAAGCCAACTGCGAACTCATTGGTAAAAAGCATCTCGCCGCCGAAGTCAACGATGATCCG
>JAYUZC010000294.1:0-4542 GCA_043752045.1 Bacteroidota bacterium
TAAGCGCACTGGCAGGATACGACTCCGTAATGAACGCATATAGTCATGCTATCAATGAGAAGTACCGTTTCTTGAGCTATGGCGATGCAATGCTTATAACATAAGAAAAGGCAGAGCTTTCACTCTGCCTTTCATTTCAATCATCCCATCATATAAGGATTACTTCACAACAGTCATGAGGCACCGGAGCACTTGCCCGGGAAGTTCTAAGAATACAGGATAGCTGCCTGATTGCAAGCGCGTCGTGCGGAGCGTCACTGTGCGCCATCCGTCCTGTACGTTATTCTCATCATAAAGATCAACTACTTTATGACCGAGTTGATCGAAGACGGTCAAGCGTGCATACCCATAGGGTTTATCAAGATAGAACTTAAACGTCGTCTGATCTGTCACTCCGAGCACAGCGGGGTTCGGTACGTTCTGTAAAAGAATAGGATTTGTGATATTCTGCGCCGGTGTTGGTGTTATATCAAGTGTTGCTTGTTCTTCAACTGATTCTTCGTTCGTACCAATTGGAGATTCTTCAACATCAGGTGTGTTCTTTGCATCACCAATAATGAGATCACCAAGTACAACAAGATTCCCTTTGGCAACATAGAGTGAGTTGATATGGACGACATCACCTTTACGGATGACGAGCGCATCACCTTCATCAATACGCACATTCACCTCGCGGTTGTGTTCTTCGCCGGGGAATTCATCTTGAAGGGCAGGAAGCCATACACCGTTATCGGCAGTTTCCCAGTTAGCATTATCACTCCACGCGCCGGAGCCGTTGGAGCGAAAAAACTTCTTCTCTTGTGCAAAAGCACTTGTGCTTAGCACGATAAGAGATAAGGCAATTATATGTATGCGACGTAATATCATAGTAGTATAACCAATTATGGTAGGCAAATATAACTACTACTTACCCAAAAACAATGGATTCTACACCATTCCCCACCACTTTTTTCATTTTCTTCGAGTGAAAATTAATTAACCCTATTAGATTAAACCGTTTGCGTCTTTTTCCGTCTAATAGATAAACGCATAAACGAAAGGAAAAACAATGAAAAAACAAATCAAAATACTTGTACTTGCAGTAGTTGTTGGCATCTCCTCCATTGCCAATGCTGACTCAAGCGATCCGCTTGCAAAAAATCTACAGAAAGTTACTCCGGAGCAGCGTATCGAGAAACGCATTGAGAAGATGAAAAAGAACCTTAACATCTCCGATGCGCAAGCAACCGAGATACGAACCGTTCTGACAAACACCAAAAATCAAATGCAGGATCGTATTGCGAAGATGAAGTCAGCTCCGGCAGCAGATAAAGCTGCAATGCGCAATGAGATCAAGAGCACAAGACTCTCGACTCATAACGAGATACTCCGCATCCTCTCGCCCGAGCAACGCGCAAGAGCAGAATCTATGCGCGATGCAAGTAAAGAGCAGATTAAAGACAAACGCAAAAAGATGAGATCACATCTAAAAGGGATGAGGTAAAGAAGGAAGAAGCAAGAAAAAAATGGACACTTCGATAGGGGTGTCCATTTATTGAAAGTCTTTAGAGTTTGGTCGGTACTTTGCCTACCATTACTACCGGTCCCTGGGGGGATTGGCTGCCGCCTTCGGGTTCGATCGAGACTGCGAATGCATCTGCATCATCAAGCGGTGCGGAGAATGTGAAGATAGATTGTTTTGAGGTAATATCAAATACGCCGACAGGTATCGGGGCAGCAGAGCCCTTGATGAGCCACAGTTCGTATATCTTGCCTTTTTCAAGCGGCGGAAGAGATTCTTTCATCACGAATATCTTCTTCTGCTCACGGCTAAAATAAATGCGATGTGTTTGTGGTTGTTTTTCGGCAGTCGATGCCATCGTTACAATCGAAGAATTCTTTTCGCTAAAGAGTGCGAACATCGCTTTGGCGGCAGAGTCTGTCTTTGCCATATCACCCATCATAACCATGAGGGAATCGCGCTGCTTCTTGAGATCGGTAACAGCAACATCACGCGCCGTCATATCCGCCGAGCGAAAGATAAGCAATGAACCAAGCACACATAGCATAAGCCCTGCGACAACAGAGACTCCGACGAGGGTACGAGTTCTTTTCTTGAGCTTATTCTCTAAAATGCTAAATGGAACCGGCTCGCGATTATCGGAATATCCGGTACCACGCTCCCGACCTCGAGAACGGGTATCTTGTTTGGTCAGTTGGACACGAGAGAGGAGTTCGGAGCGAACAGCATCACGCGGCTCCTCTTGCGGAGCTGCGAAGGCAAGAACGGTCGAAGCATCGAGCATCGTCTCAAGTACTTCCGCCATATACGGATCACTTGATTCAACTAACTGCTCGAACTCCTGCATCCCATGTTCGTTATCAAAGAGTGCCCCGAGCGAATACGCTGCGGCAAGTTCTTCGATCCGATCACGGCGAAGCTGTTCTGTATTGCTATATGTCTGTTCGTCTGCCATTAATTAATTTCTGCGTAGTTCTCCTAAGAGTCCTTGCAGCTTTATCATACCTTGACGCATTCGCGTCTTTATTGTACCAAGCGGCACACCGAGCTTCTCGGCGATCTCCGATTGGGAAAGTCCTTCATAATAAGCAAGCATCAGAGCGTCGCGCTGATCACTCGGAATTTTATCCAGAGCATCGAGCACCGCCTTACGGTCATCAGCCGCTTCCTGTTCACTTAGTGGGGTAGTCTCTTGTGTCGTATGTGGCGAAACGACATTTGCAAGATCCTGAATATCTTTTCTGTCTTCTTGGGCGTTCTTTTTATAGAGCCGCGAACGAAGGGTATTAATCGCTTTATTATGCGTCAATGTAAAGAGCCAGGTATCAAAGAACCCGCGCTCCGCATCAAAAAGCTCTGCCTTCTCCCAAACTTGCATGAAGACATCCTGCAGGAGTTCTTCGGCTTCTGACTCTATTTTGACAATTCGTAGCAGCATCGAATAGACACTGCGACGGTACTTATCATAGAGTCGCATGAGTGCATCATCGTTCTTTCTGGCTATTTCAGCCAGTAAAAGCAGATCAAAGTCGTTTGATGCCTCTCTATCTATACGTAAAGAATACCCCGCTCGGTTTGCACCAAGGGAGCTTTTTTCAGGATTCGCACGCGATATGGTATTTGGGCTGTTTGCCACAGTAGTGATTACTGCAAAAATACGTCAGGAAATGAGGATGTCGCTTAAATACCGAAAGCAGTTGAATATTACCCAAATATCTCAATCTGCTCCAGCGACTTTAGCTTAAAGCTTCTCCTATGTTCGGGGCAGTAGCCATGTTTAATGATGGCATCCCGATGTGCTCTGGTTGCATATCCTTTATGGGAAGCAAAACCGTAATCAGGATAGACAACGTCAAGTTCTTTCATCATTCTGTCGCGTGTGACTTTCGCGAGGATAGAGGCGGCGGCAATACTTGGGCATAATCCGTCGCCCTCAATGATCGTTCTGTATTTGTACGGCAATTCTGTCCGGAAATAATTACCGTCAACCAAAAGAAGTGTTTGCTCTTGAGATAATGATATCTTTGAGGCAAGTTCTTCGACTGCAATGGTCATTGCACGCATTGTTGCGGCAAGAATATTAATCTGGTCTATTTCAGTTGGCGCTACGATACCAACTCCGGTTGCTGCTGCATTCTGGTGAATATACTCAGACAACTCATCCCTTTGATGCTCACGAAGTTTCTTTGAGTCATTAAGTGGTATATCCTTGCTTTCAAATGAAGTCGGAAACAACACCGCCGCCGCAACAACAGGACCTGCAAGCGGACCACGTCCGGCTTCGTCAATGCCGATGAGGATAGTATCGCGAGTCGGCGATAATGACAACTCAAAGTCCCATGTCAGTCCTATCATAGATCAGCGGTAAGCCCAAAATGTAGTTTTGCGTTGCCGAGTTCTTCGCCTTTAGGCAGAGCAATGTTGGCTTGGAATATGCCTACCTTCGTACCGAACGACAAGCCGATTCCATAACTTAGTGGGTATTCTTTCATTGATGAAAACCCGATCCCCTCTTTGCGTTCAAGATATCCGAAATCTGAAAAGACAGAGATAAAAGATGCCTCCGAAAGCATCAGCCGATATTCAAGGGTTCCAATGAGCGAAAGAGATGCCGTGAACTCCGACTCATAATAGCCGCGAAGCGTTCGCAAGCCGCCGATGCGGTATAGGTCATTTTGCTGTAGCTTCCCTGAGCCGCCGTCAATGTTCGCACCACCGAGTTTTGCGACGAGTACCCATCGTTCTGTGAAGGTCGGTATATATCCCGTCGCTAAAAGATTTACTTGTGTTACCGAGGTACTAACTTCTCCAAGTGAATCATAGATCGTTGTACCCGATACACTTTTTGCATTGAAGATACCATCAAGCTTAACTTGAAAGCCGCTTGTCGGGCCGTAGATATCATTGCGAGTATCTATATCTATATATAGTCCGGTACGCAGTACAGTTGTTGCGTAGACTACCTTCGCACTGCCGGGAGTAACGGATTCGTAGCCAAGAAGACCAGTTATGGTTGTGATGTCATTGAGAAATATGCCTGC
>JAYUZC010000295.1:0-4535 GCA_043752045.1 Bacteroidota bacterium
AAGGTAATGAGCTTCGAGTTTAGGTATCTCGACAGGGATACCTGCCTTACTTGCTGTGATTTTCGAGCGGACAATAACATCGGGTGGTACTTTTCGCAATCTCATTCCGACGAGATCGCTGAAGATACGAACCTTGACACCGCTTGAGATAGCAGTTATCCAAAGCCCGATAGGGATAAAATAGAAGAAGAGGATAAGAAAAAACAATCCTCCGACAATGATTAATATGGCTGCACCACTGATTGCGTTCATGTTAGTATGTGTTTTGGACTACAAATATATGCAAAGATTAGAGGGCATCACACTCTTTTAATAACCCATGCCTCTTTATAGTGCACTTGGTGGATATTTGAGAGTTCTCTGCCTAAGAATCGCTCCCCAACGGAGCGGAATTTCGTCGGGATGTCACTGACAAGATAAAGATGTTCTGCACCCGTATTATTTCCATATTCGATATGACCACGTACTTCCTTCGCAGCTACTGCGCCGCTATTAATGAGAACAACATCTTCTCCGATAGCTTCCCCAATAGCATCAACTAAGACAGGGTAGTGTGTACATCCGAGAATGAGTGTATCTACTCCTTGTTCACGAAGTGAACGAAGATATTCATCTGCGATCAGTTTTGTTGCTTGGTGACTTATCATGCCCTCCTCTGCAAGTGGGACGAAGAGTGGGCAGGCGGCAGAAAATGATTCGACCATCTTCCCCTGAGATGTTGCTTCATTTGCAATCGCTTCATCGTATGCTTTGCTTGTAACAGTTGCTTGTGTGCCGATGATGCCGATGCGTCCGTTGCGAGTTATGTTGACAGCTTCTCGTGCGGCTGGGTCTATCATTCCTATAACAGGGATACTTCCTGCAACTTCACGCGCCACATCAAGCGCAACAGCGCTTACTGTATTACATGCAACGACGATTAGAGAGACGTTGTGTTGCATGAGAAGTTCGGTGTCTTCTGCGGTGTAGCGGCGGACAGTCTCGACAGACTTTGTGCCGTACGGCACTCGCGCAGTATCTCCGAAATACACAATGCGCTCGCCGGGGGCGAGCGCATGAAGTTCTTTCACTACTGTCAGACCCCCAATACCGGAGTCGAAAACACCTATGGAGTTATTTGTTGTCACTATCCTTCATCTCAAGTTTACGTGCCTTCATGATAGAATCACGCATCCTCATTCTGTTTGGGTCCATACCAGGGTTTGGTGGAATCATCATCTTTCCGTCGGGTCCTTTAATGCTGTCTCGTGGCGGCATTTCTTTTTTCATCAACTCATTCTGTTGTTGGCGAAGCGGTGCGATGTTTGTATTGATGGTCTTTGAGACGTAGCCGTTGGTTTCTGATTTTGCGCGCTCAAGTTGGGGCATAACCTCCATGATCTTTTTGCCTTCTGCACTCTTTAAGAATGCAATGTACGCTTTTAATTCTTTTGCAGATAGGTTTTTGCGATAGGTATCGAACATCAGCTTCTCTGCGGAGTTCGTATCAAGATTTGCCATTGCCATCTTATACATTTTTGCAGAATCCATCTCAAGTTTTGCAAAGCCGCGCGACATACGTGAGTAATACTGATCTGCCATTTCTTTGACAGATTGTTTCGGCTTGACCAAAGGATATATCTCCTTGAATGCCTTCGCAAACTCTGCGCTGTCTTCGTAAGACTTTGTTTCTTTTACGTTCTTTGGCTGCTTTGACTCTATGGGTGCTAAAGGCGCCATATCTACATTAGGAACTGGCACTGGCGGGGGCGGGATTTTTGCCTTTTGGGCAAAAGAGGGTATTGATAGCACAAGACAAAAACATGTAATAAGCAAAGCGTGTGGACGTATCATCATGAAGATAGAATTAGAGTTTACAAAGAGAGAAACGCCGAAAAAACAGGTAAAAGTTTACTCAATGTGAGTGCTAATATTCCTTCCACTCACCCTTCTCGAATATCTCGAGCTTTGTCATAGGGTGTATCTCCCATTGTGAACCGCGGGACTTCCCGACTTCATCGCCATGCTCTTCATCCCACATCAGCCAGCCGGCGACCCTGACTCTTGTTCGTTTATTTGATAGCTTGACAAAGTTCTCTATTGTCCAACTTGGCTTGGTTGCTTTGATGCGCGGAGTTACTTCGGCGATGACGCTCGATGAACGCGGCTCGTTCTTCTCTTGCACTATCCAAAGATGATAGTCGCGGTATTTATCCGCATTGCCGTTGGCACTTTCTCTACCTGACTCTCTTGCTTTGATGAGATACCCTTCAACAACAACACCCTTCGATTCCCACTTCGCGGCGTATTGTTTCGCTTCGTCGCTCCAATATTTTCTGGTGTTGTCGTCTGTGCCTTCGAGTTTTGTTGAAGGAATGGCAAGTATCTGATGAACAGAATACGATTCAAATTTTTCCGGCGAAGCTGTGCGATTCTTCTGGAGGTTCAGTAGCGGGTCGCCGCCTTTGCCCTCGGGCGGAATACCGTTAAAGTAGAGTGACGAGTCTTGCGTTGGTCCGCTATAGACAGGCGGCTTCGGTTTCTCACGTTTAGTACTTTTACTAACATACATCCAGCCGAGGGCTGCGATGATAACGACAACAATGATAGTACTCGTTCTACGGGAGAGCTGCATGCGTTATTGCCAATCAACAAAGATAACGAAGATGAGGAACAGGAAGACGAAAAATATCCAGATAGCCAGCCCCAAAAACAGGAGCTGCATCTTCTTTTTTCGATCAGGTTCGGGGCTTACCAATTTTAGAATAACCAATCCGGCTGGAATAGCCATTCCATGCTGACCATAATGATCAGGATGCTCGCCACAGCCAGCGGTGCATAAGCAATAATAGAAAGAAAACGTGACTCGTACTTCAAGTGCATGAAGTACACAGCGACAAGCCCTGCCTTAACAAGTGCCAATGCGACAAGAAGGATAACGAGCATTGCGTATGGCATACCTACCTGCGCGATGACAACCTCAATGACCGTCAGCACGAAGAGTGCACCGAAGATCTTGAGATAGCTCTTGGTATGATTTGTGGGCTGCGTATCTGCCGTATGTGACATATCTAAATTCCTTTGCTATTATTTTAGAGAAGGTACACAAGAGTAAAGAGGATGATCCAGATAAGATCAACAAAGTGCCAGTAGAGACCGGAAATTTCGATAAGCTCCGCTAAGTCATTGCGTCCGCGAAGCCACTTGATGCCGCGATACATAATAAAGATGACAGAACCCCCGACAAGCGAAAGTGCTACATGCGGAATAGGCGGAAAATCTGCGAACGGCACAAACCATAAGAAGAGCGCCGGTCCGATAAACGGAAGGAAATACGAGCCGCCGACTGCAAGCGGAAGTATAAAGAGATACTTCAGGATGAACGGTCCGTCTTTCCAGAGACCAAGCGTATTTACTGCGAAGTAAATCGTAAGTCCGACAGAGACGACACGGAATATCCATTCCATGATGCCGATATCTTTGTATTGCTTATGCCCAAGCTTCGTTGCTATAGCTATTGCAGTTAGATACGCAACACCCGAAAATACGTGAATACCGTGGAAGCCCGTCAGCGCGAAGAACGTGGCATCGAAGAGACTCTTCTCCATCCCCATGTTATCGCCAACGATGAGATGGTAGTATTCATAGACCTGAACGCCAAGGAAAATAGAGCCGCCAAGAATCGTAAAGAGCAGCCACTTGAACGCGCCTTTGTTATCCTTGAAGTGTGCCGCCTGCACTGCCATTACCATCGTGACCGATGAGCAGATAAGGACGAACGTATTGATAGCCGTCAGATTTATATCGAGCGGGTAATGCTCAATGGCGCTGTGGTTATTCGGCGAGGGCCAGGCATCGCCGATACCCATACGTACCGAGAGATATGCCGCAAAAAGACCCATGAACATGAGCGCATCCTGACACAGGAAGAGCCACATGAATACCTTGCCCATCGATGTGCCGGTGCTCGTTGGCGGTGGCGCATGATGTTCGGCTTCGGAGTGATGTAAAGCTATTTCTGACACGTGTTAACTCAAAATAGTGAACAACTACAGTTATGCAAATATACGAGGTTTTTTCACCCCAAGCCCTGAAACTGGGTGAGTGGATAGTGGTTAGTGGCTAGTGATTAGTGAGGGAAGTTGGGGCTCGGGACCCTTTGCGAACTCTGCGCCTCTGCGGTTAACCCCATCCCCTCCCCAACTAACCACTAACCACTGACCACTTCCCCAAAAACTTACCCACAAAATAGCTGAACTACTCTTCCCACCTTTGATGTTATAGTGTCCGTATTCAAGCTTTTAGGTTTTTGTGTTTCGAGGTTTAACTTGTCTGCATCCAGCGTTTTGGTTACCGGTTTCGGTTCTGATCCTACTGCCTGCTCACCGAGGGAGATTCCTTTCCAAGCGCATTCCGTAAAGCATTACAACTAACAATTCAACAGATTCAGACAATGAAAAAGATATATGTAGGCGGATTGCCTTATTCAGTAGACGAGAACGATCTTTCAGGGATGTTCACAAGCTACGGTGAAATCACAAGTGCTAAGATCATCA
>JAYUZC010000296.1:0-11122 GCA_043752045.1 Bacteroidota bacterium
ATCATTACCTCAAAGGAAATACGCGACACCATATATGCCAACACATTTGAAGAGACAACAGATAAAGAGCGTTGGTATCCTTATGTGATAAAGCTTTCACTCGGTTCATCACAAACATTTGCAAAACTTGAGGTCCGTGATGGTTTCCTTGCACGCTTGGCATTCAGACCGATCGTTGCCGATATAAACAGAAATGAATTTCACGTTACCAGATCACTCACGCAAAAAGATACAAGCTTTGTGGGCATCGGAGATGTTGTTCTTTATGACAATGAAATTAGTCCTGATCTGTATGCCTCGAAAAACTTCGGAAAAAAGTTTGGGTTCAGCAAGGACATCACCGGCATGATACCTCTGGCTGTAGGACGAACATCTCCAGAAATAACAGGCCTTGAACTAACATTGTATCAGTCAGGGGATTTCTTTGAAGATAAGTTTGAAACTCCCAAAGAGATAGTTAAGCAGAAGGTTTCTCTGCAAGATATACGCTGGAACACCAAACTCGATGCTACCAATAATTCTGATACGCTCTTACACTGGTCTCTAACCCCAGATCCTGATACAGCCATTAATCGCGGTGTCGTATTTTTCCGCCTCGCAGGTTCAAGGTTCGATCAGGGAAAATATAGAGTAGAAGTAAAGGTCAATGCCGAAGGTCTGGAGCGTCGCCAGAGTTCTGAGTTCGCGCTTGAGTGGTTCGATATGCCCCTTTCACTCATGGACCCAAAGGATGCTCTTCCGCCTATGTCCTATATTGTAAACGAGGATGCCTTTGATTCACTCGAAGGCGGCTCACGTGTTGAACAAATGCGAAAGCTCTTTGCATATTGGTCTAAACAAGACCCGACACCTGAAACAGCGTATAACGAGCGAATGTCGGAGTTCTTCAAACGTGCGGATTATGCATACTTTAATTTTGCTAAAAGTGCACGACTCTATGATGGTGCCATGACTGATAGGGGCAAGATATACATTCTCTACGGTCCACCGACCAATATAGAGCGGAGCTTCCTCATCGGCGAAGATGCCACAGAAACTTGGACATACACCAACAAAGTAAAAAAGGTCTTTACCTTTACTGATGATTCCGGTCGCGGCGAGTATAAGCTCAAGGATATGAAGCAGTTATAGGCATTACTTAAGACAAAGGATGATTAGCATTCCTGCCGAGTTATTTCCTCTTGTCAGCTCCCTTGTATTTCTTTAACCAAACCTGTTATATTTAGACCTTTTGCGGTGTCATAGAATCAGTCAATTAATCCATTTCCTTACGCTATTTAAGATCTATGACAACTTTTGTTACTAAATTGAAGGCACATAGTCTTCGAATCATAGTGCTCTCACTGTTCGCTATAACCCTCATAGGATTATCAAACTATGCAGTTTCTAATTCAGGAGGCAGAACCGGTGGTTCAACTTCAGGGTGTAGTTGCCATTGCACTTCCTCAAATAATTCGACAACCGTCTCGATCACAACAAGTGCAACAACATTTGAACCTGGACAAACCTATAACTTTACCGTAACAGTATCGTCAACCAATGGAAATGCCTCACAGGCAGGAGTGAATGTTGCTTCCGCAACCGGAACCCTTACGGCAGGCTCTGATGGGTTAACAAAAGTAGGAGCAGAGCTTACTCATTCAACACCAAAGAACCTCACTGCTTCATGGGATTTTACGTATACAGTCCCCTCAAGCGGTACCAGCGCTACTATCAATGCCGCAGGAAATGCAGTCAATGGTAATAGTCAAAGCGGTGCCGGAAATTGCACCGACAACTGGAATACGACAACCTATACCCTCACCATAGCTCAGCGAGGCGTAGCGATCACTCGCAGTTCCATCGGTTTTGGGAGCAAACGAGTAGGATCATCAACGGTCAGCGATACACTTCGAATCGTCTCTACCGGTGATCTAGCATTGACGGTTTCATCATCTGCAATGAAGAACTCGACACCATTCTCTGCAACACCCACAGGGGCGAATCGCTCCATCTCTGCCGGGCAACAAGAAATAAATACGATCACATTCAACCCTTCTACGCGCGGTACGTTCGTTGATACATTTGTCGTGAATAATAATTCTTCGGTATCTGCCGACCAACGGAAAACGGTCATCGTTACCGGAACAGCTATCCAAGCAGTTTTTGGGGGAGCGACATCATTAGGATTCGGAAATGTTGATCTGAATACGACTAAGGACCTTACCTATACGATACAAAATACAGGTGATGATACTCTTTTCCTCAACTCGACGACACCTGCCACTGTCACGGGTGCAGGGTTCGCTATGCTAACCCCTCCTGCTCTAACTACGATCTTACCGGGTGGCTCAACTAACCTAACGGTTCGATTCATACCGATAGCAAGGCAAGCATATACGGGAACACTGACCTTCTCGACACTTAATAATATTGCGTCGCCGTCAGTGAATCTGACGGGAACAGGCGCAGCACCCCAGATATCTGTCCCGCCACTTCTTGATGTCGGCAGTTCAAAAGTAGGTGTCCAAACGTTTGGCACCTTAAATATCACCAATAGCGGGAATTCACCGCTTCAAGTGACTTCTGTGACTATTAGCGGCACTCATGCTGCAAAGTTTGGTATCAGCGGGTCAACAAGTTTGACCATTCAGCCTGCACAGACTCAGACAGTAAGTGTATCTTACACTCCAACTGCAGAGCAGCGTGATACTGCACAGTTGACTGTTAGCTCGAATGACGAGTTAAACCCAACAAAGATCCTCCCGCTTTATGGACGTGGTGTCCGCCCGAAAATGGCTGTCACACCCGATACTCTTGATTTTGGTGACATACGAATAGGGTCATCATTAAATAAGAATATTACTATCACAAATTCAGGAGAGGTCAATCTTGCAATTACCGGCGTAACGGTCTCCCCATCTGTGTACACGATCGTAAGTCAGGCAAACCAAATACAGCCTGCCTCATCTGCTCAAATAACGATCAAGTTTACCCCAACCGTAGAAGGTGCGGTCACAGGAATGGTAGTTATTAACGGAGATGCCCCTGCTACTCCTTCAGACACCGTGTACCTCAAAGCTAAGGGCACCAAGAGCAAGATCATATACCCGAACGAGATCAACTTCGGCAATATCCGTGTCAATCAACAGAAAGATTCTACGATCGCTATCGAAAATCAAGGTTCTGCTCCAGTAACAATACGCAAGTATAGTATGACAGACGTTGATAATGGGTATCAGTTCATGGATACCGTTGCACATACTATCAATGCAAATAGCAGCATTACGTTCAAAGTTCGTTTCCGTCCTACAGCGGAGAAGAACTATGCAGGGACTATCACCATTACGACCGATGAGGCATCAAGCAATACTCTTACTATCAACCTAAGCGGCAAGGGTATTGACTCGAAGCTCATTGTCGAGCCGAATACTCTGAGTTTCGGTGAGATCGATACAATGAAAACTTCTGCAGCTCAAAGCTTCACGATCAAGAACGGTGGGACAGCAACAGCAACTATCAACTCGATAGTAAAGACCGGCAGCACAACCTTTACTATGAACGCTGATAAGACCACACCGTTCACACTTGCGCCCGATAGCTTGGCTACGGTGACCGTAACGTTCGCACCAACACTTGTTCAAGCCGAGAGTGGTACTATAACCGTTACCGCAAGTGAAGGCTCGCCTCTCGAAGTAGCACTTACCGGAACGGGTAAGGAAGTACCGATCATTAGCGTATCAGAAAAGCCAACCTTCCGCTTTGCAATGAGTATCTCGCCAAATCCTGCGCGTGAGAATGTCACGCTTGCATTCACAAGCGAGCGTGCGGCAGCACTGACGATCATAATTGTGGATATGAACGGGAAGTCAGCATTGAAGCTCAACGAAAGAATTTCAGAGGGTCAGAACTCCTTCAATGTGTTGACCAACGGACTTGCACAAGGCATGTACCTTGTACGCATCTATGAGAACGGCAAACTTCTTGATGAAGAAAATATGGCAATAATTCGTTAGCAACATACTCTCACCATACAAAGAAAAAAGGCGCGGGAATAACAATACCCGCGCCTTTTTAATATGTTCTACTCGAGGGAATGTTATTTGGTCACTATCATTTTGTTCGCTTCGCGTTTACCGTCAGGATACTCAATCTGATAGATGTACGTACCCGCAGGGAGCATACGAGCATCAACGACGATATCATGGTCACCTTCAACAAAGTAGTCATCAACGATAACACGCTCAAACGAACCGAGCATATCTGAAAGAGTCACCATAACTTTTCCGCGCTCGCTAAGGCGTAATGGTATTAACGTCTTTGATGAAAATGGGTTCGGGTAGTTCTGCCGTGCGACAGAAACAGATGCCGAGATCGGTGAGCGGACGTCAAGATCAACAGTAGATTGATAGATACTTTGCCCGCGAGATGCTGCATAGAACTTTCCCGTGCCCTTATCTTGTGCAAGCTGACTGACGTTCGTAAAATGCGTTAACTGATAATCAGGTGCTGTCAAGCCGCGTGCAACAAATTCCCACTGATCATATGGTTCTACTTTTGAGCGGTAAATACCACTATCGGTTGTAACCAACACACCGCCATTTCGATCAATGAATGATGAATAGGTGACCCAGTCCGGGCGTGATGCTAAACGAGCCGAATCCGGAAAAATTTGTTTCCAAGTTTTTCCTTTATTGTATGAAATATCAACATGGAATCCGAATCGAGCAATAAATGCCCCACTTGGATGGGCATCTAACTGCGAGCATCCGTTATTATCGGGAGAAACATCAACCCAGTTAATCCCTTCATTTTCAGAGAGCCAAAAGTATGACGCTTCATCCGAACATAGAACATCTCCGTTAGCTGCACAGGCAATAGCAGTCATTCGTAAAATCGGATTGAGATTAGGGACCTTCCCCCATGTAAATCCATTATCTTTCGAAACCATTAGACCCGTATTGAAACTCGCGGCAAATATATCACCATTTGCACCTTGCTCAAGATCATAAATGAGGTTACTATGTGTCACTACATCTTCAAAGAGGACCTGTTGCCATGAATTACCATCATTCGATGAACGAAATAATCCGTAGTACGAACCATGAAATAAAATATCATTCTTTGCAACATACAAAAAAGGTGGTCTAAATGCCTCGCGAGATATGAAGTTCAAAGGCTGCCAGAGTTCACCTTGATTCGTTGACCGATTCATTTGAAATTGTGTAACAGAAAAAACACTTCCTTGAGAATTTACTGCAACACCATCAATAAATTGTGCAAGTATCCCGTCATTCTTTTGAAACCACTGAGCACCTTGGTCAGTACTTTTGGCGATCCCATACGGTACACTTGAATGAAAGATTTCTGATGCCCTGGTTTCTGCGATCCAGAACTTACTTTCGCCACGCTCTGTGCCATCGCGAAGTACCCAAGAGGCACCATTATCGGTTGAACGGTAAAATCCACCTGTTTTTGTCTGAAGTTGGCCCTGTAGGTTATTATGCGTTGTCATATACAGTGCGTTATTCGCGCTATAATCTGTACGTAAAAGGAACTCAATATTGTGATCATTAGGATGAGTAAAAACTTCAACCCACGAATTACCATTGTCAGTTGAACGAAACACATGCCCCCAAAATGTACCTAAAATAATACTATTGTCTGGTGCAATTACAATAGTAGAAGGGTCTTCAATTGTTGGTATTTCTTTGGGTAATTTCTCCCAAGTATCACCATTGTCAGTTGAACGATATATGTAATTATTTTTCGCACCATTCTTGAACTGGACACCATAGACATCGCCATTTCGGGCAACAGTTATATAGAAAAAAAATTGACTTCTAAATGCAGAGTCCCCTAATTCTTGCCACGAATTACCATGATCTATCGAACGCATGATACCACGACCAGATGTTGCGATGAAGATATATCCATTCCTTCCTGCTGCCATTTGGGTAAATGAAACTGTCACGCTATCATCTACAATAATAGGAAGCTCTTCCCATCCGATCTCAAAATTTTTTAATCGGAGCATCTCACTATAGTAGGTCATTGCAAAGATATACTCATTGCCATCACTGATGATTTGTTTGCCTTGTAATCGTTTCAATCCTTTATTTAGTGGATTCCATGTGTCTCCGTTATTCGTTGAGCGGAACATCCCCGCAACTTGTGTGCTCGCATATAAATTATTGGCGGAATCTACGCATACGGACGTAACATTGCCGCCGTTAGGTCCCTTCGTCTGTCTCCAAAGGATAGGGTCTCCTTGCGCATACGACAAGCCGGCTAATGTCATGATAAGAAATAAGGAGGTTACGATCTGTTTCATATATTACCTTTACAACTATTAAACTATCAACTATATCAACACCAAAAACAAGAAAAGGTATTCATGAGATGTCTCACATGAATACCTTTTCTTTCATCAGTCAGCCGATTGCTGACATAAGAATTTGTTACTTATTGATAACGAAGGTCTCTGTCTGTGAAGACTCCGGTGATGTGACACGTAGTGTGTACGTACCAGCCGGGATTCCCTTTGTATCAAAGCTTGCCTTATGTGCACCCTTGCGAAGTACAGAGTTCGTCTGTATCGTACGAACCTTCGCACCAAGGACGTTGTAAAGCTCTATCGTCACAGGAAGCTCATCAATGTTCACATCATAGAGAACCTTGATGTTGCCAGCCGGTGTCGATGGGTTCGGTGATACCTGCACGATACGCGTTGGGTTGTTACCTTTCAAGTACTCAGAGACAGACTCGTCACCGCAGAGATATTCTGCAGCAAACTGACCCGGTATGTACTGCTTATCAAAGTAGCAGAGCGTAGAACCATCCTGGGCGAGGAATTCGCCTGAAGCTACTACAATATCCGTAGTAGAATCTTTCGATACCATTACTCTGAATACCATGTCAGCAAATACTGCTCCATTGAGTATCTGTTGAGGGTGTGTGGCTGTTACAGTGACTGTTTCTGTTCCGTCGTTATTATAGACAGAAGTTCCAGCAATTGGGTTAAAGCCATTTACACCTTCAACGCTTCCTTCAAAATGAAGTACATCACGCTTATAGGTAACATTCACTCTTACACCGTAAACACCTGCGGGAAGTTCGATCGGATCAGTGAATCGAAGTGGCAAGCGGAACGGTTCACCCGTCTTTGCTACATAATTCACACCGACACCTGCGGGGTTCTGTGCAGAGAATATGTTGTTGAGCTTCACACCAGGTCCGGTAATGATATCCATAACCGAATCTTTTATCACACCTGCGCTGTCGTAGACGAAGCGTACACGTGCGCTAAGCGCACCTGTGCGGGTTGGCTTGAAGAGTGTCGGTATCCTCTGTGTACCAGTGTCACGAGCCAATACGATACCCGGTGCAGGATAGGTGATCTTCGATAATCCATTTGACTGGAAGACGAACTGATCTGCATCGTTATAGGTCGGAGCTTCATTGATGATCTCGACCGATAACAAGTTCAGAGGTACAGTGCCTTCATTGGTGATGCTCACATCGTAGAGCGACTCGCGGCAATCAACATACGTTGGTGTTGACTGGAAGCCGGTCGTGGCGACCTTCTTGTTCGATACAACATATTGTATCAGAACCTGGTCAGGCGGTGTACATCTTGTATCAAATGTTGTCATGAACTGAACCGCCACTGTCGTATCAGTATAGATATTCGATGTTATAGTAAATGAGAACGGCATTACTTCACCCGGTTGCAACGTGAACGGGAACGTCAACGAGGACGGAATCGTGATCGTCATCTCAGGGTTAGGCCAGGTAGCACCCGTGATCGTAAGCGGCGCGTCACCGGTATTGGTCAATGTAAAGCCACCCGGTGAAGGTACTCCGAACGGTATGTTACCCATATCGATAATTGTCGTCGGATTTAGTGTGATCTCTGCATGGAGAACTCTACCCACTAAATTCACAATATCAATATCCGCTGTATCGAATGTATTTGTTGCCCTCAAAGAAGCGGTTCGTAATAAGCTGTATGGCTTACTAAGATCTGCTTTGAATGCAATATCAACCCATACACGAGCACCGGTATCAATTGCGATCTCAAGCGCGTTCTGCATACCAACTATTCTAAACTCTGCAGCATCGGGTCCGATGATAAATACATTATCGACAGAGATAGGTGCGGTACTAGAGTTGATCAAATAGCGGCGATGAATGACTTCTTCTTCGCACGTTACGGTCAATGAATCTTTAGGTACATCCCAGTTCACGCCGGGCTTAATACCATTACCTTTAAGATGTGAAACATCTTTGATGCTATGCTCATAAGGTGTACGGATATCAGTACCATGAGTCAGGTCTGATGAATCCGCACCTTCATTAGCAGGTGTAAAACATACACGAACTTTAACGAAACCTCCAGGAGGAATCACTATCGGAAGTTTTTCATCTCTGTTGCCGACACGCACCCTGTTCGGATCGAATGAGAAGGTAGCATTATTAGACATTAACCAAGCTGCGGTCAATGTAAACGGCATGTTCCCGACGTTTCTGACGGTAACAGTATCAATACAACGTGTATCACCGACAATTACATTGCCGAAGTCATGATCAGATGCAATGATAAGAGGCGTACCGACAGTGCCTTCAATTGGCCAATAGGTCGTGAAACAATCCGTCTTCAACTTCAAACTGTCGAAGAAGTAACCTGTATCACTATAAGTAAATCTCACTTTTATAGTGAACGTATCGCCAGGGGATAACGTAAACGGAAGCGGAGACGGAGTAAAAGAAAGTATCTGGAATGCTGGGCTCTTCTTTAAGAACTCTAACTCCTCGATAATATATGGCTTTTGTGATGAATCCTTATTAATAAATAGGAATGTAGAATCCTTGATATCAAGCACATACTGAATACCCAAATTGGTCGTTGCATCAGGTGATGGCTTATAGGCAACTGCTGCTTTCTTGAAGTAGAGTTCTATCATTTTACCATTACCATTATTGTCGGTAATAAAGACAGGTGCATATCCATCTTTAGATATATTATCAACAGTTACATCAAAGCACTGCGTTGAATCAATACCATTAAAGACAAGCTCACGAGTATTATTCGGATCGAGATCCGGTGTGAACGACGTATTAATGTATTGATACGGTCCGCGTACTTTGGGGTCGTATGTAAATATATCTCCGAATGGGTCATCTGCGAGCGAAGCTCCTTTTATCCCACCATTTGGGTTGTGGTCTGTCGCACAAATATGCCAGCCGGTACAGAGAGTATCAACCTTGATCGTCATTTTTGCTGAATCACCAGTGCCAAGCAATGCGCCAAGTGGCAATGCGTATGCAAAGAAGTTGTCATCATTGTCAAAATCACCGAGATCTCCGTCAGCATCAATAGCGCGGTTTCCATAGTGATAGATCATGAACGGGAAATTAGCTCTTGCATAGTAACTTCCGGGGACAACTTTAAATCGTTTCCCCATAAGATCTGGATGTCCGGGAATATTTTGATACACACCTTGAGGTGAAAGCCCCGCCGATGCGATAAGCACATCTTTTGCACCGTTCTTTGAGACGTATATTGAATCAAATTTATTTTTTGGCGCGATGATATTGACGTAATATGCCTGCAATCGTTCATCAACATTTGAGGGGACGAACCATAGGTATGCATTGCGCCAACGTGAGCGCGGGATAATTGTCATCAGACTTGGGCGTGGGTATGGCTGTTTCTGACTATGATTAGCATTGTCGATCTGAAAAACAGAAAATTTATTCCCACTGCCGCCTGGACGAGATGTGAAACTTGTCGGTGCTTCGACTTCAATACGTTCGGCTGGAAAATAGCGACCAGCATCCATAGTGATATTACCCGCGATGCCATTGATCATCATATCTATCTGTGCACCATTCTGATCATATGCGTAGGTACGATAATTTTCTCCCTGACCCTCACCGGTGTATGGATCAGAATCCACCATAGGAATTGAGACATATCCTGTGTTATCCCAATAATCAACTGGCATCATTTGCTCAACCATATAGTCGCGTCCTTCTAACGGGCGGTTACCAACCCCACCTAATGCAACGTTTTCATGGCCGGCGATAACTGCGATCGGCTTATCAGACTCTACTATAGAGCCAGATATATCATTATCTTGTGATCCGCAATGAGACTTGACCATGTAACACTGTCCACGGTTAAGTGAGACGCTGTAAGGAACTCCCACGCCTGAGGCCCCCGGACCGTTGGTTGCACCTACGTGTTTACCACCTTGCGTTGTAGAAGCCGGAATAATGTTAACAGTTGTTCCGCTATAGGCAGCGATCACCATAAAATATCCACAGGATTGCTCAAGCTCTGTCGGACCGCGACCACCAGGCATACCGTTGATACCATCAGGATTATCAAAATAACTTGATATTACATACTTTGTGCCCAGACCATTCGTTGGTAAGCATAGATACATACCGCAAGATGAGCCACCGGAGCTAAAGAACTGTACATTTATCGGTTTTTTTGCGGTGATATGTAACGCTTTATACTCTTTTATTTGATCACCTGGATCAGTCATCCTCATATTTGGAACACTCAATGGGATTTGAATTGCTTTGCGAGCTTGGATTTTGTAGGGCTGGGCTGCAGTTTCTGTTCCATCCTCATTGAAATACGATACATACGCTGTATTATCTTGGAAGGAACTGATTAGTGCATAAATGCGAAAGAACCCGGCGGAAAATGCGGGTACAACACGGTTAAAGCTCGGGTAAAGAAAGCCAAGATAGTAATCTTTTCCCTCTGACGGAGTACCTTGAGCACTTGCAAATTGTGGCGCCGAAAAAGCCAGCGTCATAAGAAGCAACAGAAATGATAATGATCTTTTCATACGATTTTGTATGTAGAGTGATTGGAAGAAAGTATGTTCGTAACCTTGAAAAATCGAAGAGTGTGTTAGAACCCCTCTTAGTTAAAACTATTGAGCACCCTCAAAGTTACAAAAAATAGTCAAAAAAAATGAAAAAAAATGAAAAATGTGTGGTTTTATAGACACAGCTACTATAATTCATCGGTTTTCGCAACATCAACTGTCTATTATAATGCTATTATTTTTCACAAAGTTCACGAAAAACGACTGATTTTGACGTTTTCCACCCTTTT
>JAYUZC010000297.1:0-4517 GCA_043752045.1 Bacteroidota bacterium
CGTAAATTTACATATATTAGTAACGACGTACGATGGGAAAGAAATCAAAGAAAAAAGAGCAAGATACCGTCAGCCGCAAAGAAAGCCATGTTGAGTTGGTTAAGACAGGCGACGTTGCCTTCCGAAATACCACAAATGGCTTCGATAATCTTCGTTTTGTTCATAATGCTTTACCCGAGATTGGTCTTGGGGATATAGATTTTTCCACACAGTTCTTTGGGAAACACCTCGATTCGCCCATTCTCATCTCGTCAATGACAGGTGGCTACCCGAACGCACTGGATATAAACCGTGAACTTGCATCAATTGCAAAAGAGTACCACCTTGCCATCGGCATTGGCAGTGCCCGTCAGGCGATGGAAGATAAGAGTCAACATGCTTCCTATAAGATCGTACGTAAGACGTACCCGGAAGGACTTGTCTTTACAAATGTTGGGGCAGTTGAGATAGCGCGCCTTGGAGAAGAACGGAAGATAAAGAAGCTTAAAGTAATTGTTGATCTTGTTCAGGCAGATGCGCTCATCGTTCATCTGAATCCGCTTCAAGAACTTATGCAGCCCGAAGGAAGCACTGATTTCAAAGGTGTATTTGCAGGGATTGAAGCGGCAGTTACCGAACTTGGTGTGCCTATCATTGTCAAAGAAGTCGGGGCTGGAATATCAGTTGAAGTCGCAAAGAAACTTCTGAATGTTGGTGTAAGGGCTATTGATGTCGCCGGTGCAGGCGGGACAAGCTGGGCTGGTGTTGAAATACTACGCCATAAAAAGAAAGACAGAGATGCCCTTGAGCCGTTCTGGGATTGGGGCATTCCAACCGCCGATGCGCTTATCGAAGTAGCAAAGCTCAAAGATGCTGCGACATTTGGGCTTATTGCATCTGGCGGAATCCGAAACGGGCTTGATGTCGCGAAGTCACTTGCATTGCGCGCTGATCTTGTTGGGTTTGCACGTCCGCTTTTATTAGCACTTACTGAAGGCGGCAGAGAAAAGTTAAGAGAAACGCTTGAAACAGTATTGATGCAATTACGATATTGCATGTTGCTGACGGGTTCGCGCGATCTTGCCGCACTTTCGCGCCAACAGCTTGAAAAGTTGAATTAATTACGATACGTATGTCAATAAATAACAGATTTGAACAATTAACCGAAGGCGCCGTTGAGGCAATTGAAAAAAGAATACTTGAACTTACCCCAGAAGACCCCGCATCACTTTATGATCCGCTTCATTATATCCATGAGGCAGGCGGAAAGCGATTGCGTCCGGTACTGACGTTCTTGGCATCACGCTCAAACCCTGATGCTGACTGGATCTCTGCGGGTACTGCTGTTGAACTTTTGCACACATTTACCCTTATCCATGATGACATCATGGATAATGCCAACACTCGTCGCGGCAAGAGAACGCTTCATAAAAAGTACGATATAAATACGGCGATACTTTCGGGTGATGTATTGATAGCGCATGCAAATCAATCACTCGCTGAAGGGAAATATGAAGACCTTCCAATGATGCTTGCTGAGTTTGCGAAAGGTTTTCGTCTTGTCTGCGAAGGGCAAGCACTTGACAAAGAATTTGAGAACTCACTGACGGTAACGCTTGCCGCATACTACCACATGATCGACCTCAAGAGCGCGAAGATGCTTGAGCTTGCAGGTGTGCTCGGTGCGTACGCAGCAGGTGGACAATATGTCGAGGAGATTCGTAATTTTGCACATAACATTGGAAAGGCATTCCAGATACGTGATGATCTATTAGACCTGACAGCCGATGAAGCACTCTTCGGGAAAACAAAAGGCGGCGACATTATTGAAGGCAAACGAACGTATATGTTTGTCAAGATGATGGATAGGTTTACCGAGCTATCGGACGGGGAACAGCTTCTACTTCGGAAAGTACAAGGGGGCAATGCACGTCTGAATGATGTACCGAAGGTTGAAGAGCTATTCGAGAAGCATGGCATACTTGACGAAGCAGACAAAGATATTTATTACTTTACAAAAAAAGGACAGGATTCGCTTTCGACTATCCCCGAGGGAACGTATAAAGAAGGACTAATGCTCTTTAGTGATTACCTGCTTGGTAGGGAGATATAAGTATTGATTACACGAGAAGTAACCGTCATGAACCGTGCCGGGATGCACACGCGTCCGGCAGCAGCTATCGTAAAGCTCGCAAGCGAATTTGCATCGGAGTTTTATATAAGTAAAGACGGGTTTCAGATAAACGGTAAATCTATTATCGGCGTGATGACGCTGGCCGCTGCACAAGGAACAACGCTTGAGGTGCAGTTCGATGGACCCGATGAAGAAAAAATGGCTGATGCGATCTGTGATTACTTCGCAAAAGGTTTTGAAGAAATGTAAACGAGGATAGAGAACTACGAGTGCAAGTATATAAAGGCATAACAGCGAACCCGGGAATTGCAATAGGACCTGCCTATCATTTTAACCGCGCCCTTATCGTAGCCGAAGAACGCGACCTCGAACAAGCCGATATAGCAGAAGAACTCGCCCACTTTGACGAATCCATCGCAAAAGCAAAACTTGAGATGGAAAAAATTTCGCGTATCGCCGAGCAAAAAGCGGGTACTCATGGGGCTGCTATCTTCGAGGCGCAGAAAATGATGCTTGAGGATAAGTACTTCCTTGATTCCATCCGTTATCGTATCAAGAATGAGTTAAAGTCTGCGGCGTTTATTATTGACGGCGAGTTTACCAAGCAACAACATATTCTCGGCACGAGCGAAAGCCCGCTCATGCGCGAGCGAGTTGATGATGTTGAAGATGTAAAACAACGGTTACTTCGCCACCTCCTTCGCAAAGAAAAACTTCTCTCAAAGCTCCATGAACCGGCTATTGTTGTGGCAGAATTCCTTGCTCCTGCCGATGCTATACTCTTCGCAAAAGAAGAGCTGCTTGGTTTTGCAATGGATGGCGGTGGTTTAACAAGCCACGTTTCTATTCTTGCGCGTTCTGTTGGTATGCCGGCTATTGTTGCACTGCACAATGCTGCCGCCCATGTAGAGACAGGCGATATTGTTATCTTAGATGGCGACGAGGGGAAACTGATTATCTCACCCGATGAAGCTACCCTTGCCTCCTACAAAGAGAAACAGATAAAGCAATCTGAATCGGCAAAGAAGGATCAGCTTGACGGGAAGATCACCTACCCACCGACGACAACTGACGGACATGATGTCGCTCTAAGTATGAATATGGAGCTTATCGGTGAGGAAGCGATCAATGAAGCAGAGAAACGAAGTAAGGTCAAAGGAAAATCTGTCGTCGGGCTTGGGCTTGTCCGTACGGAGCACTTCTTGAATGCAAACGATGAGATACCATCCGAACCCGAGCAGACGCGTATCTATACAGAACTTGCACGTCGTTTTTCTCCTGCTCATGTAACAATACGCACGTTTGATATTGGCGGGGATAAATTTATCGGTGGCGGCTTCCGTGAGAAGAACCCATTTTTAGGATGGCGCGGCATTCGCATCTCACTTGATGAACCCGAAACATTTTTAGCACAGACACGGAGCATCCTGCGTGCATCTGTCCACAAGAATGTGAAGATGATGCTGCCGATGGTAACCTCCGTTGATGAACTTGATCAGACGATCTTATTAATAAACAAAGCAAAGGATGAACTTCGTGGGCGAGGCGAGGAATTTGATGAGGACATTCCTATCGGTGCGATGATAGAGGTTCCTGCCGCGGCACTTATGGCAGATGCCTTTGCAAAAAAGTGTGACTTTCTTTCTATCGGATCGAATGACCTGACGCAATACACTCTTGCTGTTGATAGGGGTAATGAATTCATCGTCCATCTTTTTGATGAACTCCATCCGGCAGTACTACGGCTTATCAGCGAGACCGTTGCCGCTGCACATCGCCACAAAAAGCGAGTATCGCTCTGCGGAGAAATGGGGTCAAAAAATCTTGCGCTTCCGGTGATTCTTGGTCTGGGAATTGATGAAATATCGCTCTCGCCGCTTCGGATAGGAATGACTGCAAAGCTCATTGGTAAACTACAGTATTCAAAGTCGAAGAACTTGGTCAAAAAGATACTTGAAGAGGCATTGAGCGCATCCGAGGCAAAAGAGATGGTCGTAGATTTTATGATAAAGAACGACCTTGAGAAGGCATTCATGTTAAAATAGGGATGATCTCTATCTACGGCACTTAGCCCGCCCGCCATTCGTTTTCCTTCCCGATGTCAACTCGTACTTCTCTAAAGACCAAACGAACCTATCCTTTCGCCGCAATTGTCGGGCAAGAGGAGATGAAACGCGCATTATTGCTTGCTGCAATTGACCCAAACTTGGGTGGTGTACTGCTATTTGGCGAGCGAGGCACGGGTAAGACAACAGCCGTTCGTGGATTGCGAGATATTTTACCCCCAATAGAGATTAGCGAGGGTAATGAGTATAACGAGCTGGTTGGCTCTGGAAATATTATTTCTACAAAGCGTCCGCTCATTGATCTTCCGCTCGGAGTAACCGAAGACCGTCTGCTTGGC
>JAYUZC010000298.1:0-4474 GCA_043752045.1 Bacteroidota bacterium
ATGGAATTAGGGAATGCCTTGTGAAGGTGTTTCATCGCGACCTTGAATCCCTCTCTTCCTTTTGGGAGTGAATCATTAGGTGATGAAGTATGGTCGACGAAGTTCTCATCTAAATATTTATCAACGAACGCATCAAAGCCGCTTGAGTCAGGATTCATCTTCAATGCCGCCGCTTCATGGTATATCGCAAGATTCTTTTCTTCAAGTTCTCGTTTCGGGTCTTTCTTCTCGGTACATGAGATAAGAAGTAAAGTCAGCATGAGTAATGTGATTGAGTATTTCATATATGTTTCAGTTGGTGAAGGTGCAAAGATACAACAAATACCGAGAGAATCCAAATAAAAAAAGGGTACACTATCGCGTACCCTTACTATAGAAACTATCGAAGTTAGCTTACTTCTTTGCTTCGGGTGCGGCGGCTGTTGCGGTGCTATCAGCTTTCGGCCCGTCGCCCATTGATGGGAGCCATCCCATTTGCTCCATCATCTTTCTGTCTTCCATGTACATCCAATGTTCGACCGCTTTGCCGTCTTTATATTTTATAACATCGACTCCGGAAATGTCATACTTTTTATTTGAGGCAGGCATTGGTCCCATTGGTCCTGTCATTGTTCCTGACATCTGGAAATGCCCAATCACAAAATCGCCTTCTGCCCATGTATTGGTATATGTCCATTTGGTATCGGGGAATGATGCCTTCATCATTGCAAAGGATTCTTTCAGACCTTCAAGCCCCGGCTTTTGTCCGGGCATCATCTGATGAGCAACATACCCTGCATCGACATATTTATCGAGCGAAGCCATGTCGTTTTTTTGCATTGCTTCATCAAAGCCCTTGAATGACTCGAGGTTCTTCGCTTCTGTTTCTGCCATCGGGTCTTTCTTCTCGCCGCAAGAGACGAATGCGAGACCCATCATAAGTAGTAGTAATGCTTTTTTCATGTTAGATGTAGAATGTGTGAAAATTATAGGATGCAAATATACGAAGAAGTTTGGGGAGTGGTTAGTGAATAGTGGCGAGTGGTTAGTTAGGGATGAATCACTATCCACTAACCACTAATCACTAACCACTTCCCCCGTATTCGGGAACCTCATAACCTGTTTTGCTCTTTACAGATAGCAATATTTATCCACAGAATAGCCCCAAAGCACATGAGCGACCTCATAGCCGAGAAATACATTATCACGACCGAAGGCACTTCAGAACCCCTAACCGTTGTACGCTATGGATTTGGCGCCGCCGGCGAGGAGATCCAGAAGCTCCTGCTTGGCGAAGGAGTGAGGAAAATCGTCGTTGATGTCCACGGGCGAGGCAAGCGCACCGAATTCGACAATGAGAAAGTATGGCGCCTCCTCGATATCAAACAGCGCGTGAAGAACCTGACGGTAGTAGATTAATAATCCCGCATCTGGTATACCAGAAAGCATATTTTTCTTTCCAGAAATTTGGATTTTGGAAAAGATTGTAGTATGTTTGTAAGTATTCACTTACGATCCCCAACGTGATGAAGCGAATTTTTGCTGTTTGTATACTTCTCTTACCACTAGCAATTCTTAGTTGCACCGGTCCGTCATCGCCGGGCAGTTATAATCGTGCATATATAACCGGTAAGGTTATGCGTAGTGTGATAAGTGAACGTCTTAATGACACTACCCTATTCAACGAAGACAAAATCCAAACGCAGGTACTCGCACTTTATAGGCAATACACTGAGAACGGCAATTCCCTTACGATAGACCCAGATTCTATTGTTCCAGGTGATGTGATGATACCATCACCCGCTAAGATCAGAAGCGATGGCAAGGTAAGTATTTATCTTTATCAATATCCTGATAGCGCAGTGGGTTCGTTGATGCAGAGTGTTATGGGACTTGATATAGAATTCGGTCCCTTCGATTCGGTCCGACATATTTACCAGTGCTGGATACCGATAATGAATCTTAAGAATGCTGCCTCAAGTCTGTATGTTCGTCATATAGCATTTATCTTTGATCCTGTTCGGTGGTCGGCAGGAACGGATGCAGTGCATAGCGCGGAGGCGATCGAGGTAGCATCATTGCCTCAAAACTGGAATGTAAAAGTTGGTGTGATAAGCGATGACTGTGGCTCGCTGGAATCCGAGGGGTTGATGCAAGCCCTTAAAAGTAATAATGTGCTCGGCAGCAACACCACAGCTCTCATAGACAACGCTGAAATCCGAACACATGAAGGGCTTGCGATGATGGAGCTTGTTCAACAGATAGCGCCAAACGCAGAGATCATCTTTGCAACAGGCACAACGGGTTTAGCACAGTTCTCGCAAAGCATCGAGCAGCTTGCCTATCGCGGATGCAAGATTATTGTTGATGATCTCCTCTATCTCGAAGAGCCGGCATTTAGTGACGGCGAACTCTCGAAGACGATCAAAAAACTCACAGATGATTTGGGTATTATCTATATATCATCGGCAGGGAATTTTGCGAAGGATGTCTATTCCTTCACATTCCGTCCGGTTGAAAATGTGCACTATGGTAACTTGCCGAGTCCCGTCTTAGGCACTGTTCACCGCGACGAAGTACCGTATCTGAATCAGGAGTTTCGGATCGTGCCCGGTCAAGCAGTACAGTTTACGTTGCAATGGGATGACGCGTACGGTTCATCGCGGAATAACTTTGATCTACACCTGATAGATATTGCAACGGGCATAATCGTTACTTCAAGCGTTGATATTCAAGGCGTCGGAAAAAATGCAGACCCCTTCGAGATACTCTATTATGAAGGAAATCCCTGCTGGGGTACGAGTGGTTACCGCATGGAGATAGTCCGACAGGGGAGCGTAGCGTTATTCACCAATCCAACACCACGCATGAAGGTCATGATGCTCGGTTTGGGAGATGATCCGACAAACAGGACGAAATCCAAATCTATCTTTGGACATGCAACAGATACAAACGTTATTGCCTGTGCAGCAATGACAGCGGGCGGGGGTATGATAACAGCTCATGACTGGAGTTCTCGTGGTGATGCAGAGATTATACTGGTCAATCAGCCGATAGATCTTGCTACAGGTCAGCGCAGACCAGATAGCTTCCGCCAAAAGCCGGACCTCATGGGTGTTGATGCAATCGGTACTTCGGTTGAAAACTATTCCGTCTTTAGCGGCACTTCCGCCGCGGCACCGGTTGTGGCAGGTATCGTTGCTATTCTTATTGCTTCGGAGCCGACTGCACCTCGTGCAGAGATACTCGAAGCTCTACGACAAGGATGTATTGATTATGACGTGGAAGGTAACGACCCAGTCGTCGGCATCGGAAGATTAGATGCATTCAAGGCAGTTGCGCGGCTCAAGAGTATTGTAAGGCCAACGCAGTTCTTCTCAATCTTCTCATCGAGTCGGGGCGATATAAGTGCTACAACTCTACCAACTGATGCGGTTATTGTACCTCCAGGCGATGGAACATCTACTATCGTAAATGTCCATACGCTCTTCGTCTTTGACGGCTATACCGGAGCTGCACCAGTATCGGTTGGGATAGACCTCGGAGGCACAAGTCAGACTGTGATGTCTTCATCGGCATACTCATATGTCAATATGGTTGTTCCGGGCACGCATATTACTTCTACGCTCTCGTCATTTAGCGGACTTACTCCGTCTGGCCAGTGGGACCTCAATTACTCAACTTCGTCGGGTGCTCCACCGCTTCGCGTCCGGGAATTTGGTGTGTTTATTAGGAGATAGATTTTTTGTACCGTAAAGTGAATTGATATGAAAAAGTCAACTATCGTTTTGATCGTTTTAGCTACACTCTTGTCGGCTATCGGCATTTATTTTCTCTTGTATAAGCTTGCGTGCAAAGGCGGGCACTCCATGGCATCACGCGGATGCTGCTGCTGCAGTTCCTACGGAAGCGGCGGGACAGGGCAGGGCCAGACAAGTGTATTGGGCTCGGGGAGGCCTGGGACGACGATTATTATGCCATCTGGGGTAGTACCGAAGCCAATAGACTCTCTTATTATTAGTGTTGCGGCGCATTCTAATCAGCCGGTGTATTTTGAAGTTACAAAACCATCCGGTTCAACAGTCACACCGACACTCTACATCTCTAAGAAGAACCCACTGACTGGTCTTTGGGTACCGAATGGGTACATAACTGAAGGTATGTATACAATTAATAATAATGCTTCCTCAATAAGAGAATATGCATTTATTGTGAAGTATGATGGGGAAGTGTATTTTGATGCTCTTGCATTTTATCCGGAGACGGACCTGCATGGTTTCGATGCATACTATTCAAAAGATGATGTTAGTGCCACGGTTAGGGTTCACTAAATGTTAAGTAGTTAATTCCGGTCAATTTGGCCGGAATTAACTATTGCTTCTTCACTTTCCTTACGGATTTTTTCTTCTAGCTCAGTAATGAGTTCAGTAACTTGGAGTTGGTAACTTGGATCTCGGATTCTATAATTTCGTAAATTTTCGATATCTCTATAACC
>JAYUZC010000299.1:0-4469 GCA_043752045.1 Bacteroidota bacterium
CGCAGCCGAAACCGGATGGCTCTTCTCGGCGATAGGTGTTGGCGGACTTATCGGCGGTGGTATCCTGACAGCTCTCGGGAAAGAGAGACGTCCCTTCGATGCTTCGACAGTAAAAGGTAGACGCAACATCGCATGGCTTGCCGCGCTCGACGGATTCGTCGTTTTGCTTTTTGCACCAATGACTAGCATGTTGCCCGCATTAGGAGTGTTCGCTGCATTCGGTTTGATCGGTACATCATTCCATGTTGCTATCACGACGGCGATCACCGAACTCACACCGGAGAACGTGCGGGGCAGGGTCTTTTCGCTTTATCAGGCGATACAAGGTCCGCTCATCGTACTCTCGATTGGTCTTGGTGCACCGCTTGCCCGTGAGTACGGCGCGAAGAATGTCTTTTTCGCCAGCGGCGGGCTGGAGATCGTTGTCGGTTTGACGGCAATACTGTTGGCAAGTAAGATACGAAGGAAATAATTCGTAGGGGCGAGGTAATGCCTCGCCCCTACGTCATCATCTCCAATATAAGTCGTTGCACGAGGAGCGACTCATCTACTTTCACTTTGCGTGTTTGGAATTCTGCATTCACTAATGCTTTGACTGCGCCGTCAAGTTTTTCGCGGGAGAATTTATGTGATGCGGTGATATAATCCTTCACATAATACGCTCCGCCTCCGAATAGACCAATAGCGGCGGCAATATCTTTATCCGGTGCTCTTCTTGAAGACATACTCTGTGCAACTACAAGCTGCTCAAGATATTTGATAAGCACTGCGAACATCGGGAAACGTGCACTCTTATCTTCGATGAGCATCTTGACTGCTATCTCCGTTGCGCGCTGCTTGTTGCCTATACCAATAGCTCTGGTGAGTTCAAAGGCATCATGCGTTGATTGATTGCCCACAACTGCTTTCACATCTTTATCGGTTAATTCTTCTCTATCACCGGCATACGTAATAACTTTCTCAAGCTCTGTGGTTTGTGAGCGAAGGTCATTGCCGATATAATCCACTAATAGACGCGCGGCAGCATCGGTCAGATGGCGCGATTGTTTCTTTGCTCTATCAACAAGCCACCCCGCTACTTCCGCTTCGCGCATGAACGCAAACTCAACTACTTGTACTTTCTCGAAGAGAGCTTTCCAGGGGTAGGTGTTCTTTGCACCGTGTTTTTTGCAATCAAAGATAAGGATAGTATCGAAGTTGGGCGCTTTAATATAGTTGATCGTTGCAATGACATCAGGATGGTCTTTGCCTTTGCTTGCTTCATCGTCGTCGCCATCGGTCTTGAATCGCCAGAGTTTATCTGCGTCGCGGATAATAACGATGCGTTTATCAGCCATTACGGGTAATCCGTTCGCGCATTGAATGACGTTCGAGATTTTCGTCTCGTTGCCATACATGATATCGAGATTGAACGAGCGCATCCCCTGGTCAGGGAGGAATGTATTGATTGCTTCGGTGATCGCCTCCGAGCGCAGAAATTCTTCTTCACCGTGGAATAGATAGACGGCATCTGCTTTTCCTTTGCGCCAAGAGTCGGTAACCTGTTTGGGTGTCATAGTGCAAAAATACGACAAGAATTCTGTTCAAATCTTTTATGTAAGAACCCTGTTGTTTGCCCTCAACGAATGAAACCAATTATTCTCATCGCCCTGAACGTATCCCTTGTAGGGTTTTTCGTTTGGCTTGCTCGCAAAAAAAATCTTCTCTCCTATATGGATGGCGGTCGTTGGTGGCTTACGTGGCTATCAATTGCTATCATTACGCTCATGGACGAACTAACGTCCATCTTCTATGTTCCTGCGGAGTCGTATGCAATCGTCGGTGTATCGTCGTTTGTATTCATCATGGCAACATCGGTTCTGATGCGATTCCTATCGAACAGAATGGTGGAAATTGCTCATATATTGGAGTATCATGGAATAAAGGGAGGTGGAGTCTATAGTTTTAGTTATCTGGTGATGGGACCGAAAGCATCGTTCGTTGCCGTCGCTTCTATCCTTGTAACCTATATTCTTACTGCGGCTATCTCAACGGTGGCAGCCGTTAATAATGGCGGCTCGTTGTTTTCCATCAACCCCATCGTAGCGTACTTCTTTATGTTTGCTATCATTTGGGGTGTTGCAGGGTTGAATATCATTGGTATCAAAGAGAATGCACGGTTCACGTTCTTTATCTTTGTCGCAGCCGCGATCGTCCTCATCACGATGCTTGCTTCTGCGTTTATTGAACCAAGCCCGGGGCAAGGAGACCAGATACTGGCAGGATTTTCTTATACGTGGGACGGCATTACAGAAGGGGTTATTCCTGGGATTGGGTTTTTGATATTTGGACTTGCAAGCGTCATTCTTGCATATTCAGGAATTGAGAGTGTTATTCAGACTGCAGGGCTTGTCCGTAGCTGGAAAGAGATAAAGAAAGCGTATTTCTTTCTTGCGATCACGGTGGGCATATTTACTCCTGTGCTTACAATGATGGTTCTCACGAGAACTGACATCAACTTCCATGAGCACGAGCTTGACCTCATCACTCACTTTGCTACCGTCCTCAATGGTAACTGGTTCGGAATTTTGGTCGGGGTACTTGCAAGTTTTACGTTAATCATGGCGGTCAATACAGCATTTGTTGCATCAAGCGAACTGCTCGAGCGTGTTGCTCATCGGTATGGTTTTCATTGGCTGATAAAACCGAATAGACGCGATTCGCTCTCACGGATTCATATTATTAATGCAACACTCTTTACAGCAGTGATAGCGGTCACAGCCGGAAGTCAAAGCACCCTTGCGCACATGTATGCGGTAGGGCTTGTGGCAAGTTTTACGATAAACATGGGAGCACTTGTTTGGTACAGGTATCAACATGGCAGTTCTGATATTAAAGAATACTTCACATCAAGAGCGGGAACAGTCGTCATCTTTGTCATTTTACTGGCATGTTTTATTTACATCGCAATAAATAGACTCGATGGGTTTAGTCTCTGGCTTGGCGCGGTGATCATCGCGCTTATTATCGGACTTCGAGTTGCCAAAGGACGTGCACCGGAAAAAATCGAGTATGCAAAATTAGATCTTGACCAGCAGACAGATCTTGCATTGCAGATATCTGACACAGAGAAGGACTTCCACATCTATATGCGTCGTCCTAAGGATGTTTCGGAGATACGTACTGGTACGAATATCGCATACGTTACGCTCTTCTCGCCGCGTGCGGGTGCCCCGGATAAACTTGCGCCGAATCATTACCGATTCCCGTTCGTCAACGAATCACTCTTTGATAAACTCGTTGAGCTTATCGAGTATGTTGACTATGAGATACCGGGCAAGAACATTACCTTCCATCTTGGCTGGCCTACATCGAGTTGGATAGACAGGATGTCTATTGGTGTGATGGTGCTTTCGCTTTTGCGTTTGCCGAAGCGATTCCCGAACCATAACTTTGTGATCGAGTATATCAAACCCGATAGTTCTGCACCACAATTGCCGGAATAATGAGCATTATAGCTATCATTGTTGCTGCTGGGAGCAGTTCTCGTTTTGGGAAACCGAAACAGCTTGAGCTACTCGCAGGCGAAGCAGTCTTTATTCATTCGGTTCGAGCATTTGATAACTGCGAACGTGTTGAGAAGATCGTACTTGTGACAAGCAGCGATTTTAGCAAAGAGATGCAGGCGCTTCTTGCGTCGAAGGGGTTAGATGCAAAAGTTACTATCACACTAGGTGGTGAGAGAAGGCAAGACTCTGTTATGAAGGGCTTAAAAGCTGCAGATGCAGAGGATGACGATATTATTCTCGTCCATGATGCCGCCCGTCCGCTCGTTTCACGAAATGTTATTGATAATGTAATAGATGCGGGAATTCGCCACGGGGCGGCGATAGCCGCTGTTCCTGTTGTTGATACGCTCAAGCGTGAATCGGATGGATTTGCCATAGAAACAGTAAACCGCGAGCACCTATGGCGAGCGCAAACACCGCAAGCCGCAAAGGCACAGGATTTACGGAATGCGCTTGAACATGCTCAAAGCAAACGAGTTACGGGAACGGACGAAGCGCAACTTTTGTCGCAAATTAACGTACAATCGTATATTGTTACGGGCGAAGAACGCAACTTTAAGATCACGTATTCTGATGATCTCATGCGAGCAGAGATACTCTTGCAGATGATCAGGATGTAGGTCGGGCGTTGTCGCTTCCGAACATTTCATGGTAAACGGTTGTTTACCTGTGCTACAATAAAAGGTGTTGTTGAATGCTAAGTTTATTATTGGTCATAACGATTGGGTATTTCCTCGGAGCTATACCGTTCGGCGTTCTTATCAGCAAGCGTTTTCGCGGATTTGATCTGCGCACACAAGGCAGCAAGAACATGGGTTCGACAAATGCCTTCCGTGTCCTTGGCTGGAAACTCGGTCTCCTCGTACAGATACTCGATATTACAAAAGGTATTGGTGCAGTCCTAATCGCAACCTATCTTTT
>JAYUZC010000300.1:0-4461 GCA_043752045.1 Bacteroidota bacterium
AGGTGGTTATATATCTCGCCGTTGAAAGTTATCGTATATCTTCCGTCAGGAGTTGACATCGGTTGATGTCCGGCAGGGGATAGGTCAACAATAGCAAGACGGCGGAATGTCATTCCGCAGCGTCGATCCTTCGAGATGGAGTACCCAGCATCATCAGGTCCGCGATGATACATCGCATCGCTCATCTTGGTGAGCAATTCGGATGTCACCTCGGGATTCGACTTGAATCCATAATCAAAAACGCCTGCTATTCCGCACATATTATCTCGAACTTACGATCTTTATGAAGTTAAGTAACGATGATTTTACTGTAAAAAGGTCAATCTTTAAGGTACAAATGTTTCAATATGTTGGGTGAAATGGTAGATATTTTTCACCTTCCGAGTACTTTTTACTAATTTTCTTTGTATATTCGTATTGGAAGCCCCCACAGTTCATTCCATTTAATCTATGAATATTATGAAAACGATACAATACATCTTCATTCTCGTTGTGCTTTGCCTCAGCACGATAGCGATTGCACAGATGCCGCGGACTATCAGTTATCAAGGTGTGCTTGCCGACGCAGATGGGAATTTCATCTCCGACGGCAACCATACACTGGCATTAAAGATATACGACGGATCAGGCGCAGTCCTTTACTCCGAGACACAAACAGCAGTAGTTGTAAAGGGTCTCTTTAACGTAATGATTGGTTCAACTTCAGGTCTGCCTTCAAACCTCCCATTCGATAAAGCATATTATCTTGGTGTTGGAGTTGATGGAGGCTCTGAATTAACACCACGAACAGCACTATCAGCAAGTCCCTATGCATTCCGAGCGCAAGTAGCCGAACAAGCGTTGGCTCTCTCACCAAATGCATCGGGGGTTGTGACGAAAGTCAATAACCGATCAGGTTCACTCAAACTTATCGGCGGCGGAGCAACAACGATTACCACAAAAAATGATACCGTTCTTATATCATCCTCAGGTGGTGCTGGAGCAACCGGTATTCAAGGGGTACAGAATACCGACGGTGCATTTTATATTCTTAATCCGAATGGTCCTGTAGCAACGATTAATGTTGCGACCAGCGGAATCGTATCTGATATGATCATGAACGGATCGATAACAAGCGGAAAGATTCAAGACGGGACTATCGGGGGTGTTGATATTGCAGACGGTGGTATTACACTTGCAAAGATCAACTCAAATGGAGTTACAAATGGGTATGTCTTAACGAAAACCGCAAGTGGTCTTAATTGGAATGCAGTTCCGAGCACCGGATTGGTACTGCCATTTTCTTCAACAACATCAAGTGCCAATGCACTTTTTGATATAGTTGCAACCGGTGGTGGTAGAGCCGGTACGTTTAAGATAAATAATGCCAATAGCACTGCATCTGCACTATCAGCCGAATCGAACGGCACTGGCTCTGCTCTCACGGTACAATTGACTGGAGCAGCGAATGCTTCGGACGCACTATCAAGTTCAACTGTTGGAACAGGCAATGCTGGGTCTTTTTTAGTTTCCAATGCAGCTAGTACCTCTCCTGCTATTGAAGGAACAACTGCAAGTACTGCAGCCGGTGCGTCGCTCATAAGTGGAGCAGCAGGTGTTCAAGGACTTGTCAGTCAATCGCCCTCAGGTACTAATTCTGTGGGTGTTCGTGGAATTAATAACTCTACCACTTCTACGGGAATGGGAGTACTTGGCTACCAAGCAGGAAGTGGTGTTGGTGTGGCAGGTGAAACACCAGACGGCACAGGCGTTATTGGAAGGAGTACAGGTACAGGTGATGGTGTCGGTGTTCATGGAAGCGGTGCTGGCACGAATGCGATTGGTGTTGTTGCAGAGTATGCTGGCGGTAATAACGGTGGTGCCGCACTACAGATAACCAATGGCTACATAAAAGTAAGCGGAGGAAAAAAAACAGCTTTTCAGCATACGACAAACATTGCGAACAATGTCCAAAACAGAACGATGCTTAACTATCAGGGTATGGCACAAAATGATATGCTCTTTGTTACACATGTACTTATTAACGGTGGGCTAAACACCGGCTATGGAGTTGTGTGGATAAATAACGCTTGGAACATTGTTCTTGAAGCAAATGGCAATATGCCTGTCAATGAGATGTTTAATGTGTTAGTGATAAAGCAGTAGGTTATCAAACCGAAGAGGGCTGATGCCGCCCTCTTCGATAGTAGTGTATCTGATTCTCAGACAGGTGGCTGATATTCCGGCGGAGTATTTTTGACCGGTGGAATTGAGCGAAGATACATCCAGACGGCATGAAGGTCATCATCGGTCATTTTCCCTATCATCTGCCACGGCATTGGAGGCATGATAGGACGTTCGCTTCCATTGTGCATTCCTGTTCTTAATGCTACTTTGAATGCAGCTTCATCCCACGAACCAAGTCCTGTCGAATCGGGTGTGAGATTCTTGCTGTAGGAAATACCCCAAGGTCCCGATGAAGCGGTCATTGTTGCCGAGAACGCCGCCATCCACGGCATTTGTAATTTAGCTGGAGTCATAACCATACCCTCGGGGCTACCGGATAACATTTTTGCCATATCAGGTTCTGGTCCTTTTGGTCCCATTTTCCATGGCGTATGACAGTCGTTACATCCGGCAATAGTAACAAGATACTCGCCGCGTTTTACAGCATCAGTTGGTGATGTCGAGGTTGAATCAGCACTTTTTGCAGCATCACCTTCTTTTTTGGTGCAGCCGATCGAGAAAAGTGCAATCCCGACCAACGTTGTTAGGAATAATTGTTTCATTTGATATTCAATAAGTAAGTGAAAACATCAACTCAAGGATACGAAGATAAGCAATTTTTTGGTGATTTCCAAATTATGGTACAGATAATCCGAGAGAAATAATGGTATCTTGATAGTTAATGCGCCGTCCATTCTTGGTAACATAGACATGCCGAAGCAATCTACCGAACGAATCAAAATTATCTTCTACCGAATCACGATATATCTCTATCTGCTCTCCCATCAGTAGTGAATCGCAGAGATACTTGGCTTGAAAGCCAAGTGCGAGGGCAGAGTCTTCTGAAATACCCCGTTCGACTGCTTGTTCGGTAAGCCGAGAGCCGCGTTTTGTCTCGAAGCAATCAAGTCCCAACACTCTGACCTTAATTTCTTCGCCTCGTTCAATGAACTCGAATGTATCGCCGTCAGTGATATAGGTTACCTCGACCACCGCAGATGAATCAAGAAGCGGGTTTGCACATATCGGGCATGAAGTAGGGTCATCCTCGGAGCAGCCGAAGAGGAAAAAAACTGACACTAAAGTAAAAATGAAGCGTTTCATTCTGCACAAAAATACATAATGTTTCATGATTACTGTTGTCGCTACCATATTTGCAGCAAAGGGGAAGGAAGACCTGATTGGTGATGTGCTCCGACGGCTCATCCCTCCGACTCGCGAAGAAGAGGGCTGTATCGAATATGACCTGTATGAGAATGCCGATTCACCAGGCGAGTTCACCTTCTTCGAGAAGTGGACATCGCGCGAGGCACTCGATGAACACCTCAAGACAGAACATTTCATACTTGTTGGTAAAGAGCAAGAAGGAAACATTGCAAAACCGACAGAAATAAAAGTACTCAATTTTATAGGATAATATGTCTCAACTACGAATCAAACGTCTTTCACCCGATACTTCCGACATACAACTTCCATCCTTCGCTACCGAACATGCGGCAGGGCTTGACCTCCGTTCATCGGAAGCGGTGACGCTATTGCCAGGAGAATGGAAACTCGTCCCGACCGGTATAGCGATCGAAATACCCGAAGGATTTGAAGGTGGCGTCCGCCCCCGAAGCGGTCTTGCGGCAAAACATGGCATTACCTGCCTGAACAGCCCCGGCACAATAGACGCAGATTACCGCGGCGAGGTGAAGGTCATTCTCATCAATCTTGGTAAAGAGTCGGTCACCTTTGATAGAGGCGAGCGTATCGCCCAGCTTGTTATATCAAAATATGAGCGGCTGAATGTGATCGAGGTCGAAGACCTCGCCGATAGCTCTCGCGGAGCAGGCGGATTCGGACATACCGGCACTAAGTAAATGCTTAAAAATGGGCTGTAAGTTGTTGATTTTATTGGCGAGTAATTGTGCACCTCACTCGGGAGAACGGGTCTCGCAGTTCGGTGTCGGGTTTCGAGGGTGCTAAAAATTTACACATTTTGGAAGGTTAGAGGGGGTGGTTAGTAGGACGGACTTTCCGTCCGTCATTCCGAGCGAAGCGAGGAATCAGGATATGGGAAAACCGCATCTTCGGACGATTGACGAAATCCGACGTGCAAAGATACGAAATAAAAAGGTCTCCTGCAAGGTGCCTACTTCAGATTTAACAATTTAGGCACCATCGGGTGGCGTTTTTGGCTTGTTTTAGGCAATTTTTTGTAAAGATTTTTTAGTGATTTTTGAGAAATGCTGATTCCTGCATGAAAACAAGGTT
>JAYUZC010000301.1:0-4436 GCA_043752045.1 Bacteroidota bacterium
GCGACCTCGACATCGCAATCAAGAAAGCCCTTGCACGTGGCGTTCCGATGAACTACATCGCACGTTGCTTACGCATGGTCGAGATGGGATATGACCACATTGATTTTAAGACGTTCGATACGCATTACGAAGGCGAAGCATACCAGACCGTCGCCGGACAGAACTCAAACAATACCATCCGCGTCACGAACGCATTCATGGATGCTGTGGGTAATGACGAAGAATGGGAAATGACTTGGCGCACGACGGGCAAAGTTGCTCGCCGTACGAAAGCACGTAAACTCTGGGAAGATATCAAGCTTGCCGCGTGGATGTCAGCCGACCCGGGCTTGCAGTTCGATACCACCATCAACGAGTGGCATACATGCCCGACCGATGGACGCATCAATGCATCCAACCCATGCTCGGAATACATGTTCCTCGATGACACGGCATGTAACCTTGCCTCTATCAACCTTGCTCACTTCCTTGATGAAGAGACGGGCATATTCCGCATTGATGATTACAAACATTCAATTCGTCTCTGGACGATAACGCTTGAGATATCTGTGCTCATGGCGCAATTCCCGTCGAAGGAAATTGCTCAGCGTTCGTATGACTTCCGCACGCTTGGTCTTGGCTACGCAAATATCGGTACCGCTCTTATGGTGCTTGGTATTCCGTATGATTCACCTGAAGCACTTGCATATATCGGCGGACTCACGGCGATCATGTGCGGTGAATCCTACGCCGCAAGCGCAGAGATGGCTCGCGACCTCGGCGCATTCCCGCGCTATGAAGCCAACAAAGAGCACATGCTCCGCGTCATGCGCAATCATAAGCTCGCTGCATATAATGCAGAGCCGGATCGTTACGAAAACCTTACCATCAAGCCGATGGGACTCAACGCGGCACTCTGCCCCGAAGACCTCGTCGCGGCTGCACGCGAGTGCTGGGACCGCGCTTATGAACTCGGGGAGCGTCACGGTTACCGCAATGCACAGGTCACTGTTATCGCGCCGACAGGCACGATCGGCCTCGTCATGGATTGCGACACCACAGGTATCGAGCCGGACTTCGCTATCGTGAAGTTCAAAAAGCTTGCAGGCGGCGGATACTTCAAAATTGTTAACCAATCTGTACCGAAGGCGCTCGTTCGCCTCGGCTACACTGATAAGCAGATCGAGGAGATCGAGAAGTTCTGCAAAGGACACGGCACGCTTGTCGGCTGCCCCGCAATTAACCGTTCGTCGCTGAAGATGAAGGGCTTCACTGATGAGAAGATCGACGACGTCGAGAAGATGTGCGACAATGTGTTTGACCTCAAGTTCGCATTCAACAAGTGGACGCTCGGCGAGGACTTCTGCAAGAAGCTTGGCTTCTCGGAGGTCACGCTCAACGACCCGAACTTCAACATGCTTGCACTGCTCGGCTTCACGAAAGAAGAGCTTGACCGAGCAAACGATTACGTCTGCGGCACGATGACCATCGAAGGCGCGCCTTCGCTCAAGGATGAGCATCTGGCTATCTTCGACTGCGCGAACAAGTGCGGTAAGTACGGCAAACGTTTTATTGCATTTAATGCGCACATCAACGCAATGGCGGCGGCGCAGCCATTTATCTCCGGCGCGATAAGCAAGACCATCAACATGCCAAACGAGGCAACGGTCGAGGAGATCGGGACGGCATACATGAACTCATGGGAATTGATGCTCAAGGCGAATGCGCTTTACCGCGATGGCTCAAAACTTTCACAGCCGCTGAATTCAACCAACGAAGACGTTGACCTCGCTGAAGAAGTCCTCTTCGGCGATCCGGAAGATTTGACCAAAGATACCATCGACGCTGCACAGCTTCACCACATCATCAACATGCAAGCAGAAGAGCTTGGCGAGTGGCAGCCGCGCCGCGAAAAACTTCCGCAAAAGCGTCGTGGATGGTTACGCGAAGCGGTTGTTGGCGGACACAAAGTCTATCTGCGCACAGGCGAGTACGAGGACGGTACGCTCGGCGAGATATTCATCGATATGTACAAAGAAGGTGCATCGTTCAAAGGATTGCTTAATTGCTTTGCCGTTCTTGCATCGAAGGCATTGCAGTACGGTGTACCGCTCGAAGAACTTGTTGATACCTTCACGTTCACGCGCTTCGAGCCAGCCGGTTCGGTGCAGGGACATGAAGCGATCAAGAACTCTACCTCCATTCTTGATTATGTCTTCCGCGCACTTGGCTACGATTACTTGAACCGTCAGGACTTCGTGCACGTCAAAGCAGTTGACGAACCGAAGAACGTCGGCGGAACAGGTAAAGAACATGCCAAACATCCTGCGGCTCCCGTCGCGGCAGTTGCCTCGAAGAAGGTCGCGCCGAGCGAAGACAGCATCGTCGAGATGCTCAAGAACCAGAGCATCGGCGGTAAACTCGATGAACCGGTTGCGATGATGGCAGGCGAAACGTCCGCACCCGTCACAGCAGGCGCAACGCGCCAGGCGCGCTACGCCGAAGCAAAGAGCAAGGGCTACACCGGCGAGCAATGCCCCGCATGCGGCTCGATGAGAGTAAAGCGCAACGGCGCATGCACAGTCTGCGAAGACTGCGGCACGACGAGCGGATGTTCCTAAGGGAGATTGGGGAATCGGGAATAGGGAATGGTGGACGCAGGTTTTAACCTGCGAAGAGCTGAAAAAAAGAAAAACAAAAACCTCCCTCTCCCTTTCAGGGAGAGGGATACAGGGTGAGTGTAAATTTAGGCGACAAGTCCTTATTTTTAAGCGAAACAATAGCATTTATATGCATTTATAGTCCATTATATGCTGCAAAAATACGACGTATATGCTCATTGTATGCGGATGATCTGAATATGTAGGGCCACCGGTGGCCCTACCTGAAGGGCTGACTTTTGATATTTTTGATAGTTTCAACATTTCAAATTTGTTTTCTCCTCTTATTCCTACGACTGAATATACTCCTGTTGAGTCGTAGGAATTACGGGGGTTCCTACCTCAACTCCCAGAGTAGCTGATTACCGTGAATTCCGCCTACCTTCTCCTATTCCCCGTAAATCATCAAAATTGAGCTAAAAAAAGCATATTTTTCTCGATAAATCTGCAAATAGACCGAACGGGGTGTGCCCAACCTTGTTGTGTGTGTTAGAATTTACAACTTAACAGTCATAAAATCAACAACTTACAACGATGAATACAAAACTTGTAAAACCAGCAGACATCATTACCATTTCAATTAATGCTCCTGTTCTTCCAAACGAAACAATGAAATCTTGGATCATCCGGGATATTGAAAAGGCAATCGGAGAATGTACAGTAAACTTCTATAATGAGCGAGGATATGAATTCTCCATCTTGGCTCTCGATGGTAATCGTAGCGAGAGAGAGGACATCAGAGCAAAAGCAATGAATGCGTATTTTAACTCTCTCTATCAGAACAAACACTAAAAGAGATATACCCATGAGAAGATACTTAACTACCCAAGACGTTCTGAATGCGATCCGGTTCAATATCAGAGAACTTCAAACTGATGATCTGACTGGAACTGATTTTGATAAGGTAACTGACCACATTATCCGACTTATCGAAAAGCTGATCTTCAGATGTATGGGAAGCGTACCAAATGCACGGAAGAAGCTTAAAGCTGAAGGATTAGAAGAGTATCTTGATCTGTACTTGGATATGTGCTTATAGTTGAGGAATACTATAATACTGCACCTATAATCACCTATGCGCTAACGGTGTAATTACCGGAACATCTGCCTTCGTTTCTTATAATATGGAAAGTGGACTCTTGAGATTTCTTTAATTAACTCAAGAACCACGATGAAAAAACTCAATTCACCAATTCCATGGGTAGGCGGTAAACGCCTCCTTCGTCACGAGATTATCTCTCGCTTCCCTGAACACAACACCTATATAGAACCCTTTGCCGGAGCTGCGTGGGTCTATTGGGGAAAAGAACCATCAACTGTTGAGGTTATTAATGACCTGAACGGTGATCTGGTTAATCTCTTCCTTACCATCAAGAATCACCCACAGGAGTTCTATGACCGCCTCTGGTATATGAAGACCTCCAGAGAACTGTATAAGAAGTCCATAGAGGTTATCCAATCAGGAGCAAAAGGACTCGATGATATAGACAGAGCTGTCTACTTCTTCTACTCGATAAAAAATGCCTTTGGCGGACGGTTTGCATCAGGATTTGCTTTTAGCAAGAAGCAGCCACCACGCTCTGCAATTGGTCTTGACTTCGTTCAGGAGTTAAGCAAGAGGTTGGAAAATACCTATATTGAAAACCTTCCGTATCAGAGGATCATTAAGAACTATGACAGTCCCGAGTCATTCTTTTACTGTGATCCACCGTATGTCGTTGCAGACGGGACCAACTACTATCAGCATGTCTTTACACCTGATATGCATATTGACCTTAAGAACCGACTCTCGAAGAT
>JAYUZC010000302.1:0-10872 GCA_043752045.1 Bacteroidota bacterium
GATCGAACTGTGTCCCTTTCATCTTCAAGTCAACATTCAGATCACTTGCCAAAGAGTTGTCACCAAGTATCGCGCCAAGATTAACTTTATTAGACGAAAAATCAACGTTGAAGAGAGGGTCTTTCAAACGTAAATCAAGTGAAGCTTTGCCCTTAATAAAGCCCGCCGAAGTTTCGATGTCAAGATCGGAAGCGAAGTTATCAGGTGTGCCTTTAAAGGTCACCCGTTTGAGATTCATGTTGCCGTATGACCTTAGATCGCCGGTCTCAATACCGGGGATATACTTTTTGAGAGTTGCATCAGTTAGGTTTTTCCCGACAAGAACCATGTCAAAATAGATGTCTTCGGGTTTGTGAAGATTCAAGATATCTCCAGTGAAGCCGACCATCCCGTCTTTACGAAGATCAAGCACTCCTTTTTTTACATTTAATTTCCCGTATTCTCCTTTTGCGACAAGTTCAATACCGGGTGATTCACCTAAGAAATCGAGTGTCGGAATGAGTTGACGAAGCTCTGCGGTGTTAATTCTCTTTGAACGAAGTTCAAGTGATGTGATAGATTTCCCCATACTATCGTAAGGTGCTCCGCTAAGAACAGAGAGCGGATCCATCGAAGCAGCAAGAGTTAACGAACTTTCGTTGGTAACAAGAATCATACTGTCGAGCGAGATAACATCTTTCTCTCTATTGGCGGCAAGACCTAACCGATGGACATTAAATCCTGAACGTTCTTCACGCAAACCAAGATGATGTATTCGAACGGATTGATTATCTTCTCCATCAATACGCGCGGAAAGATCAAGGTTGACCCCCGTAAGGAAAAGATCGCTCCAGCGAACGACGCGTTTACCTTTTATAAACTCTTTCTCAACCTTAGAGGTATCGGTATGATCTTTTATAGCGATCGTACCATTTTCAATGCGCACTGTTCGAAGATCAAAGAGCATTGAAAACTTTGAGGTGTCTGTTGGATCGGCTGGCGTAGGAATAAATAGTTTATCGAGATTCCAGAGGGTATCACCTTTTTCTTTCGTGAGTCTGAAAACAGGTGAACGAAGTTTTAATTCTTTAACAGAAATTCCTTTTCCGGCGATCAACTCAAAAACATTATAGCGAACATATATCTGATCTGCAGAAAGTATATCAGCAGTATCAGAAGAGCCTCGAAGTTTCAGGTGAACATCATTGAGTGTAAAGCCGGAGAGAAAATTACCACCAATACTTTCGATGGAGATTTTTCCATTCGTTTCTTTTTCTATGAGACTTTCTATTTCTGAAATAAGGAGGTCACGAAACCATCCTGTTTGTAAAAATAAACACACGATAGCGATCAGAACTACGAGAACTGCAAGTACGCGGTCAAGTACTTTCAGTACGCGTTTCCAGAGCGCACGTTTGCGTGGCAGCGCGCTGGGCGAGAGGGCTCCTAAGGTATGTATCTTACTCGTTGACAATCGTTGAAACTTCTTTCTTTATAACACGAAAGAGAGGAGTGAACGTTTACTATCATCGCTCTGTATAGGCTAATAATTGATGTATTTTTATTCATTATGCGTAGATTCATTGTATTTTTCGCCATATTCCTGACTTCGCTCTCGCTTCGAGCGCAATCGGCATCCGAACTTACCTCCGAAATAGAGAAGACCTACCTTACGGGTGAGGCGGTAAAAGCATCGTTTGACCTTGCCGGAGAGAAGAAGATCACACTAACGGCTTCGCTTATTTCTACAAAATATCTTTATGAGACCTCATCAGAAAAGGTCGTTAATGACGGCATAACAGTTTCAAACTTTAATAAGAAGTTGAAGCAAGTTACTATCAACGAAGTCAAAACGAATAAGCAAAATGGTACTGTCGGTACACAAGACTTCTTTCGTTTTTCATCAAATTATTCTTCGTCGCTTTTGAAGTCGAACAAAAATTCATTCTCACTTGAACTTACGCCCAAAGAGTCGCTAAAAAAGTTGTTCGAGCAAGCAGGTATCTCTTCACTTGTTGTTGACTTAACTCGGAATCCGAAAAAGAAAACAGTCACAATAAAAAGTATTCTTGCAAATTCCAAAGGTATAAAACAAAAAGCAGGAAACGTGAAAATTACTCCGATAGCAAAAGCTCCGATTGATCTGTTCACTTTTTCTATGCCAAAAGGTGTTAAAGTAGTTGACCTAAGAGACTAATGCCAAACTACACACATCATATTTTTGTCTGCGAGAATTTTAGAGATGAATCCGACCCAAGAGGTTGTTGCGGTGCAAAAGGATCGAAAGAGATTCGAGCTGCACTCAAGTCAGAAATTACATCGCGCGGATTAAAAGGAACCGTGCGAGCGAACGGTGCAGGTTGTCTTGATACTTGCTCGCAAGGTCCATCCCTCGTCGTTTACCCGGAAGGTGTTTGGTACGGTGGCGTAAGTATTGATGATGTAAATGAGATCATAGAGTCTCATATCATCGGCGGCAAACCTGTCGAGCGTTTACGTATTAAGTAGTTTTCTTCCGTAGTCGCGCAACGTAAAATCCATCACAACCATCGGTATCAGGTCTTGTTCTTTTATCTTCCTCAAGTGTGAACGCGGGATAATTCGCAAGCAACCACTCTGTTTGACCCTTACATTCCTCTTTTAAGAGTGAGCAGGTTGCATATAAAAGTATCCCCCCCGGCTTAACAAAAGGTATGTTCTTTTCAATGATAGTTCGTTGTTTGGCAACAAGCGAAGTAAGCATCTCTTCGGTCAGATTCCATTTTATGCTCGGATTGCGACGGAGTGTACCCGTCCCTGTGCATGGAACATCAAGGAGTACGACATCGAAAGAGTTATGCTTATTCGAGAGAAATTTCTTTCTATCTTGCGGCAATATAATTCGGATGTTCTGTGAAGTGGCGCGTTTGGTGCGTTTTTTTAGCTCTTCGAGTTTTCTTGGTTCAATATCGGTCGCATATACCTCCCCGTGATTATGCATGAGCGAAGAAAAGTGCAATGACTTCCCGCCTGCCCCTGCACACGGGTCAAACACCTTTATTCTCGGGGAAGTGATCTTCGCGAAGTGAGGGATAAGCTGGCTCCCTTCATCCTGTATCTCAAAACCGCCCTTACGAAACATATCAAATTCCATTGCATTGATACGCTTGCCAAGGATGATTGCCTCGGGCGCAAGCTCCGACGCTTTACACTCTACATCTTTTGAGCGAAGCAGCTCAATGAGGACATCTCTTTCAACGACAAGAGTATTTGCACGAAGACATGTCGGAGCTTCGTCATTGGAACTTGCAAGAATAACATCAGCATCTATGCCATACTCCTCTTGAAGTTTCGTTACGAACCACAGTGGCATTGAATAGAAGATGCTTGCCCGCATATCTTTTGGCAATGCGGCAAGACGCTCATCCTCACGCTTTCTATCAGCCATCTTCTCGAAGTATTCAAGAGGATGGTCGTATGCGAATTCATTAGGGAGTTCTTTGATGATTCGCTGTAGCTCTTTCGGGTCGCCATCTGCAAAGACAAGAAAATATCCTGCTGCAATAAGCTCCGGGAATAGTTCTTTAAGGCCTGTTGCATCAAGATAGATCGCTTCAAGTCGAAGGTAATTTTTTACTATCCCATAGTAAGGCACAGCAATCTCGCGGCGGTCGGAAGAACCGAGGTATTTTCTCCGCAAGTAGAACTCACGGAGTATTGCATCAGCCGGGACATTCGAGCGTTGAGCGAACTCGGAGAATGCTTCAATGATGTGACCGATCAGACTTTCTTTTTTCACAAAACTTCCGTTAATGGTACACGCGGCTGAGACCCAAGCGAAAGCGGCGAGACAATTCCCCTCTGCCACTTGAGCGCGCCCGTCATCGCTATCATCGCTGCATTATCAGTTGAAAATAGTGGACGAGGTGAAAAGAAACGTTTGCCGACACGCTTACATTCATCGCTGAATCGTATGCGAAGTTCGGAATTAGCACTGACACCACCGACGCATACAACATCAGTTACCTCATACTCTAGTGAAGCCTTCATTGACTTCGCTACAAGCACATCCACAACAGCTCGTTGGAACGAGGCAGCAACATCGCTCATATTTGTTTCTTTGACCGATGGATTGTCACGCAGATGATACATTACTGATGTCTTGATACCACTGAAGCTAAAATCATAGTTTACGTCGTTGATCATCGCTCGCGGAAATTGCACGAACGACGGGTTACCTTCTGTTGCAAGTTTATCGATTAGAGGTCCCGCTGGGTATCCAAGCCCGAGCATCTTTCCAACTTTATCAAATCCTTCTCCGGCAGCGTCGTCAAGTGTTTTGCCGAGTATCTTGTACGTGCCCACATCTTCGACGAGCACAAGCAGCGTATGTCCACCGCTTACGATAAGGGCAATAAACGGAAGCTGTGGTTTTTCTTCTTCAAGCAACACACTAAAAATATGTGCTTCAATATGATGAACCCCGATGAGCGGAACATCAAGCGAGAGCGCAAGTCCTTTCGCGAAATTCATCCCGACAAGGAGCGAACCCATCAGCCCGGGTGCATACGTCGCTGCAATTGCACCCATCTCACGAATTGAAATATCTGCTTTTCGGAGAGTCTCCTCAACGATGGGGATAATTGCTTTCGCATGAGCGCGCGATGCAAGTTCGGGGACAATGCCACCATAACCCTTATGAAACATCTGCGACGAGATGACGACAGATGCAAGCTCTCCGTCACGTAGAACCGCCGCACTCGTCTCATCACATGATGATTCGATGGCGAGGATATTACCCTTCGACGCTATCGTTATCTCTTTTTGCAATTGCATCTTTTTCTTTGAAATACTCCACGATCTTTTTCATCGACTGAAGTCCTGCTGCCTCAACAAGTTCGGCTTCGGTTGCGTGACGAACTCCTTCAACAGAACCGAAACGTTCTAACAACTTGATTGCCGTTTTCTTCCCGATGCTTTGTATCTCGGTAAGCTCTGTTTGTAATGTGCGCCTATCGCGAAGAGAGCGATGAAAGGTAATGGCATAGCGGTGCGCTTCGTCGCGTATTTGTTGGAGCAAGCGCAAACTGCTTGATGTCCGCGGAAGCAACAGTGAATCCGATTCACCAACGAAGAACACTTCTTCCAACCTTTTGGCAAGACCTATCATTGGTATATGCGACAAGCCCAATTCTTTCATCACTTCATACGCAGAAGAAAGCTGACCTTTGCCGCCATCAATGAGAATAAGATCAGGGAGTTCTGTTTTCTCATCAAGCAATCTTCCGTATCGGCGTGCAACGACTTCCTGCATTGAACGGAAATCATCTACCCCTTCAACTGTACGAATCTTGTACTTGCGATACTCGGATTTCTTTGGCTTGCCATTCTCGAAATATACCATCGAACTCACAGTCTCAGAACCCTGAAAGTGTGAGTTGTCAAAGCACTCAATATGACGCGGCGGCTTTTTGAGTCGTAAGTCCCGCTGCATAGCAACAAGCACATGAGGCACATAGTCATCCCGCTTGAGCTTTTGCATCTTCACCTCACCGAGCAAAAACTTCGCATTTGCTCGCACCATCGAGACAAGTTTTTCTTTCTCACCAATCTTTGGTACAATTATCTTCGGGGGCTTCATTGCAGACTCCTCATCCTGCAACTGCCTGACTCTACGCGCAAGCCAAGATTCAAACGTATCAGTATCTTCTAATTCTGACGGAAGGAATATCTCTTCGGGGATAAAATCCGTTACCGAGTAGTAGCGCTCAAGAAGGACGCTAAGTATTTCCTGCTCTGATTTGCCTTCAACGCCGGAGAAGAAGAACTGCTGCTTACCATTCACTTTGCCGTCGCGAACTCGAAACACTATGCCACAAGCATCATCCTCTTCGCTTGCAATAGCGAAGATGTCTCTGTCATTGCCTTCGTTATCAACGACCTTTTGTTTATTGACATAATCAGCAAGCACAGCAAGCTGATCACGGACACGAGCGGCTTCCTCGAACTTCATCTCTGATGCGAGCCGAGTCATTTCATCTTTGAGTTCTCGCTCGACTTCTTTTGAACGACCCGATAGTATCTGCTTAATCTTCTTTATCATCGCGCCGTAATGCTCACGGCTTACAAGCCCTTCGCAAGGACCTTCACAGCGTTTGATGTGATACTCCAGACACACCCGCGCTTTTTTTCTCTCGATAAAACTTTCATCAATATCAAGATCGCACGTACGGAGCGGAAAAATATCACGAAGCGTCTTCAAGAGATACCGAAGATAGAGCACATCAGTATAAGGACCATAATACTTCCCACCATCTTGCCGTTTACGCCGAGTCGGGAATACTCGCGGATACATTTCATTTGTCACGACTACCCACGGATATGTCTTATCATCCTTGAGCATGACATTATATCGCGGCTTGAGCTTTTTAATCAGAGTATTCTCAAGGATGAGCGCCTCGACATCGCTATCGGTGAGGATTAGTTCGATGTCTACTATCTTGGTTACAAGAGCGCGAAGTTTTGCATCTCCTGCATTCGTGTTGTACTTCTGGAAGTATGAACGGACTCTGCTTTTAAGATTTTTTGCCTTGCCAACATAAATAACCTTCCCAGCCGCGTTCTTGAACTGATATATCCCCGGGTTCTTGGGCAAGCCATCGAGCTTATCCTCAAGTGTCAGGTCATCAACAGTAAGGGCAACATGGAAAATCTCGGAATTTTCGAGAATCGGTAAAATCTCACTATCTTCCTGCTCCATTTGGGGAGTCTGGTCGTAGATAGGAAGCTCGAAATCCGTATATCCGTCTGCTGTTGGCATATCGGGGCTAATAACACAATCGGGAAAAAGAATGGCACAGAGATTTTAACCACCCAAACAGGTGACTTTTCAGTCACGATCGAAGTTACAAAAGTGCGGAAATCCCGTACCAAATAACCGTGAGATACCTATTCATTATACTTTTCTTCTACGCATCGGCAATTTCATTTGCGCAGACACCTGCTGACCAAGACTTCATCTCGAAGATGCGTTTGGCGCAGATTTCTGAACAGACTCGGGATTACCAAAATGCGGTGCGGCTTTATACAGAGCTTCATAAAGCAAAACCGGAATTTCCTGAAGTATCAGATGGACTTTTCCGGTCGCTTTTTGCATTAAAAAGATTTGATGAAGCAGAAAAGGTCGTACGTGAGCGTATCACCTACGAAGGAGAAAGCTTTGATATTTATATTTCGCTTGCTCAAGTTCTTGCCAAGCAGAATAAACGAAGTGATGCTGTCCAAGCATTTATGATTGCTGAAAAGCAGGGCGCAGAATTCCATCCATACTCACTCGCCGTTTCTATCTCACAAGCAATGGTGGACGTTGGTCTTGCAGAAGAAGCACTTGAATACCTTAGAAAGAGCAGAGGAAAGATCGAGGAGGGTGACCTATTGACAGGTGAGATAGGAAGTTTACTTTTTAAGATCGGTAAATATGAAGAAGGCACGAAAGAGTACCTTTCGATGCTTGCAAAAAATGAAACGCAATTGGGTCTTATCCAATCAAGAATATCGGTCTTTACACAAGACTCGCTCGTTCGCAAAACGATTCTGACAACAGTATCACAAAACATCCAGATCAAGGATGCTTCTGTTCCACAGTTACGACTTCTTGCATGGAGTTATGGAGAATTAAAAGACTATCCGAATTCCTATCAGGTAATACTTGCACTCGATGACCGCTCGAACGGGCAAAATGCAAATGCTTCGGGGTTCGAGCTCTTCCAATTTGCCGAACGTGCCCGTACCGAAGGATCGCTTGAAGTTGCAGTCGCTGCCTATGAAGAAGCATTGAAGCGGTTGAAGAAGTCAACAAACAACGACCCCAGACGTGAGTTCATTATCTCACAAACTGAACTTGGCGCACTCAAGACAAAAGCGCAATTTGCATTGACAAAAGATTCACTTGCCATCGCCAAGGCAGTTAATGAGCTTGAAACATTTGCGAATGAGAGCCGCAATTCAAATTTTTCGCTTGAAGCATATCAACGCGCCGGTGATTTGGCATTCAAAACACTTTTTGATTTAGAGCGTGCTCATCGTATCTACACAAAAATGATAGCACGCTCAACCGGTACAAGCGAACTAACGCGCGAAGCATTCTTTGCTCTGGAAGAAATCGCTCTTGCTAAAAGTGATCTTGCCGGGGCGGGAGATAATCTTGGCAATATAGAAAAACTCTTAGCACAGCGCTCACGTCCCGAAGATGCTGACATTAAAAATCGCATCATATACGAACGTGGTCGCATCGAATACTATAACGGCAACTTTGATTCTGCTTTTTCTATCTTGACCGTTGTAGCAAGTGATGCAGCGAGTGACTATGCAAATGATGCCATTGCCTTGCGGACGTTCATAGAAGAAAATCAGGAAGACGATAATAATGCCGCACTTAAACTCTATGCGCGAGCAGACCTCGCCGTTCTTGCTCGCGATTACCGCGCAGCACTCTCTGCATTAGAATCGATCCGCGAAAGCTCTCCTAACGCACTCGTCACTGACGACGCAACTATCCGCTCTGCTGACCTACTTGTTAAACTTGGAAAAATACAGGACGGCGTTGCACTTCTTGAGACGATGCAGGATAAGATGACTGCAAGTCCTCTTGCTGATAAGGCGGGATTCCGCGCGGCTGAGATCGTTGAGCAAGATATGAAAGACAGGCCGCGGGCACAGAAGATGTATGAAGAATTTTTAGAGCGATATGATAAGTCACCACATTTAACCGAAGCTCGAAAACGCGCCCGCAAGCTTCGCGGAGATTCATTCTAAAACCGTGCAATAAAGGTGACTTTTGGCTCAATAATGCCCTGTGTTTGAGTTCGTCCTGTTTCCGGGTCTCGTGCAAACGTCCATCGTCCAATAGCGCTCAAGACAATGAATGGGAATGGGGCTACGCTTAGCCTTGCACCAGCTATTGTATTATCATCGAACTTCAGAAGGTCAGATATCCCACCAATATTTCTTCGCATATAGCTAACCGAGCCAAAGAACTTCCACCATAATTCCGGAAATGTCAGAGTTATCTCCATCAGATCAGCTCGTGGAAGATTATCGAGATGGGCATACATAAGAGAAACCTCAAGGTCTCGGTCAAACCTTGCAAAGAATCCCAACCTTGAGCCGTTCCCATCGCCGGTAGTTGTATCAGATAATCGTGTTGCTTTGGTGATATAATCAAGTGAGCTTACATCGTCGTTATACTTATCACGTTCATAGAATGAATTATAATAATTCGGTAAGAAATGATTTTTGAACAGCTGCCGCTCTAATCGTACATCCCAAAACGTATGCGAGTCAGTGTAGAAACTTGCACGCGCCCCAAAAATAAATCCTTCATTAAAATCAATGATCTTTACATAATCAGCATACAGCCGACCTTCGGCATTTCTATCTTGCCAGATCATAAGGGAAGCATCAATCCCATACATATTCAGAGGAGAGCCAATAGTCAGAGAATCTCTAACCACATAGAGCGAATCGATCTCTTCACCATCTACAGTATCTTTAATGTTCAAGACATAGGGTGGGCGGTTTGGGATAATACGAACTGCATCGGGGTCAAAATCGAACGAACCTGTAGCACCAAACTCCATATTCCTAAAGAACCATGTGCCCGCAAGCCCGGGGACAAGATGAAACGGGCGTGTGAATCCGCGTGCGGCATAAAAACCACGAGCAAAGACATCGCTCAATAATCCTTCAACTCCAAGAAAACCTGCATCAAAACGGACAGCACCGCCAATACGGCGATTATCATATGAAGAATTGTTCGAATAATTATCGACGATCGAGCCATGCCCGATGGTTGCATTGCGAATCCCGCCCACGCGCAGGTAAATATCTTCATACGGCTTTCCGTAGCGAATGTAGTTTAAGAACCGTGCAATATCATAGACTTCATCAAAATCCTCTTTACGTAATGATAGGTCGCTTCCCAAGCGTATTACTCCGTCTATTCCAACGCCCCAATTACCGATCTCAAATTGTGGTGCAAAACCTATCAAGAGATATGGTTTTCCTTTGAAGATAGACGCCCCGATACTGCCTCCTACACCGTTGTATTGGGTATTAGGATCAGTAGTTGGTGCAGCTTGTTCTTTGTCGTTTGCATTCTCTTGTTGAGCAAACGAGGTACTACATAAAAGCACTATAAGAAGGACAATATGTAACGTTCTTTGTATCATACAAATATCGCTCTGACAAGTACCACACTTACGATAACACTCACTATGTCAGCAAAGATACCTGAAAGTGGTGCGTGACGAACACGATTGATACCCACCGAGCCGAAATACACAGCAAGCACGTAGAACGTCGTCTCGTTGCTGCCCATTATCACTGCGGCTATGCGACCAATTAGCGAATCAGGTCCGTACGTCTTTGCAAGGTCTGTCATTATACCGAGTGAACCTGAACCCGAAAGACTACGAATTATCGACATTGGAAATACTTCGCTCGGCATCCCAATCAAACTTGTGAGAGGCGAAACCATATCGGTCAGGAAATCCATCGCGCCGCTTGCACGGAACATGCCAATTGCACAGAGCATCGCGACAAGATATGGTATGATACGAACTGAAGTTGTAAACCCTTCTTTCGCACCTTCAACGAACTGCTCATATACCTTCACACTTTTCCATACTCCTAAGAAGAGAATGATGAGGATGAGAGCCGGGACAGCCAGTATAGATAATGCTTTTATGTATTCTATCATTATCGTACAGGGAAAAATCGTTGGATAGATCTGTTAAATATCACGGCACAGGTCATTGCAATCACTGCGACAAGGAATGTAGGTATCAGAATATCTGTCGGGCTGCTTGAACCAAGTGATGCCCTAACTGCAATAACTGTCGTAGGTATTAGTGT
>JAYUZC010000303.1:0-10753 GCA_043752045.1 Bacteroidota bacterium
TGTCGCCGTTATGAATATAGATTGAATATCCATAAACCATGGCTTTGAAGCTTGTGCAGAGGGTCGTGCCGTCTGCCTGTAAGTTGAGGATGACATGCGCAAAGTATTTCTCCTTTGCCGTTCCTGCTGATGTAGCAAACGGAGTAAAAGTGAATGGTATTTCAAGTGTGCTGTTGGCAGCAATCGTCACCGGAGTTGCAAGGGTGACCACGAATGCATTAGCATCTTCACCATCAATAGTAAAGCTTGTAATGACGATATCGCGGTCTGTAGGATTGACAATGCTCAATACACGGTTACCTGTTGAATCAAGTACAACCTGTCCGCGCCAGTCATCCATACCCGCTTCACTCTGCTTTAAGCAAGACTTTGTATTGTTGTCTTCTTTCTTGGTGCCGAACCATGCCTTAATCGCATGCCATTCAGCTGGGTTCTGCTCAAAGCTATAGTTGATAACCAAGTAACCAGATACTGCTGCAGTACGGTCCTCGATTGGCTTGTAACATACCTTTATCTTCAAGCTCTCGCCTGCTTTGATTTCTTTTATGTCCGCTGTTGTAGGATCGGTCGAGAAGTCATCTGTCCAGTCAGTCATCAATGACCATCCCGAGATCCATGCAGAAACACTACCTTTGTTGTAGATCGTAAACTCTTTGCAGGATTCCTGTCCTACCGCAGTAGCAGGGAATACATACTGCATCGGGTCAACGACGATCTTCTTATCGCCTGAAGGATTGTCGTCACCGAGCGTTCCAACAAGTGCACCACTATAACAAACCATGCCCATGCCTGATACACTAATCGAAGCAGAAGCACGGAGAGTATTTGCAGCAGGTGTATAGGTGATCTTTACTTCCTTTTTCTGATGAACACCTGTGAATTCAATTGTTGATGGTTCTACTGTGAACTGTGCTGCATCAACACCTGTGATCGTGATCTGTGCTGTTGATGCACCGTCAGAGAGACTCTTCACATAAAACGTTTTGGAAATTGGAGCACCATTCTTCGAATGAAGAACGATCTCCTTGGCATCACTGCTAAACCAGAACGGGCATTGCGCGTTCGCGCTCGAAGATAGGAGAAGCATCGCAATTGCTGCGAAGCTCATCATAAGACGTATATAAGTTTTCATAATGAGTTAAGTAGTACGTTATGAGTAAAAAAACTTGCCGCAGGGACAGCGCGGTTATATAGTAAATGCTTTGGATGGGGGCATAGTTACACCTCATCCCAAAATTTCCCAAAGAATCTTTTCCGACCGACACATACCCTCTTTTACAAATATACACACTATCTGCATTCCTTGTCACTATGTACTCTAAATCACTTATAAATCAATAGGTTAAAGAGAGCTGCTTTCGATTGACGTAGGGGCACGCGCAACGTGCCCCTACAACTACATACACATCAATCATTTAACAAAGCGCGCGCGGCACGCACGGTGCCCGCACCGCCCTCATGAAGCGTACTCATAGCACCATCCTCATCATCGCCTTCATACTCATCATCGTCGTCATCGCCGATAAATACTTTCGGTAATGGTACCCTATCTACTTTTATCGCTTTGATGGGCGGCTCCTCCGATTTAGCTTGGATGATCTTCGCCGGTTCGGCTGACTCTGCTTTGATGGCAGGCGGGGTAGGTGCTTCTTCTTTTGCCATAGGCACTTGTGCTTCTTCGGCGCGGGCGGGCTCCGCTACATTACCTATATCATATATCTTATCTGCGATAACGGCAAGCTTCCCCAGTCCGCCGCCGTGATACCAACCCGGACGGGCATTGGCTGTATTCGAGTGCGAATAGATTATTATCGTTACATCGAACTCATTGCGGATGCTTTGCAGAAAAAAGATAAGGTCATCGCGCTGACGCGAATTGCGCGCACTGAACTCCCATGAGTTTATCACCAGTACAGGATACTTCCCCGTTGCTACGTACTTGAATATCTCTGCTTTGTACGTAATAAGGTCACCTGTCGGCACGTTCATGCACGAGAAAACATCATCCGTATCTGCATTAGGAAGATATTTTTTGCGCTCGGGAAGAAAACGCTTCTGATGAAATGGCAAGTTGATATAGACAATACGCCCGACCAAATGACCATACCCTTTTTGGATATGCGCAACCTGCTTGAGAGAATCGGCAAGATTCGAGCCGACATCTTTGCCGCAGTAAACAACCAGATCACCCGGCGAGAAACCAAGATACCCTTTTGCACCTGCCGGACGGATAGGTGCCTGACGTGTATTCCCCATTTTTGCATTCATTTTCAAGACCTTTCATATTTATGATTAAATCGAACACACAAATATACATAAATTATATAGTTTTTGTTCAAAATATCAAAAATATGTAGGGGCATTCGCTGCGGCGAGCATGTGCCGGTCCCCTTCCCATAGGGACGAAACGTAAAGGTGGAGGTGAGGGAAAGCCCCCGTTACCGAGGGCTTTTTTTCTTAGAACACTTTCCGCAGTTCTTCGACGAATCGAATCATTGCCTCTTGCAGTGCTAAAGAGTCCGGCGTATTACCGCCGCCTTTTTCTTCGGCAGCGATGAGTTTCCTGAAGGATTCTAATAATGGCTTGTACTTGCCATAGAATATGTCCTGTTCTTCATCTCTCGCCCGTTCTGGAGTTGCACTCATTTTATCACCTTCTTTCTATGAGCAAATGATAATCGTTTTCCGAGTTAATTGTTCCCATAAAAGACTGTCCGTGGCAAGTCTAATGCACCTATAATATTAAGACACTCTCATCTCTCTTAGCTATAATTTGGTGAACTTCAAACAATAGATCATCGCAGAGGTTCTCTAATTTCGATTCGTCCTCCTCTTTTTGTTTTCGCTTTTTAGAGGATTCATCTTTTTCTTCCTCAACGCTTTTGGATATCTCATTTGGTAATACGTTAAGGATGTTCTTATCGCTTATCATTTCAGCAATTTGATCAATATTATTTTTTAAATCATCAAATTCTCTGTCTGTCCCTTGAGCACAGAACATTTCCAGATGTATTTTAGAATAGGTATAACCGGCAAGGGTCTCATGTAATGATGCCATAGCTTTTTCTGCAAACGCATAAGTGTCTTTCAACACTGTACTCGTTACTGTATGTCTATCTGCTTGCATCTCCGCTGCTAAATCAATACCAATAGCCATGATGTTATGCCGCAATCTACTTATGCTATCAGTCATATTTAAATTTGTAATGTGCTGCACTGATCGACTGGTAAATTCTGCGGCGGCGTTCTGAAGTTTTGACACCCACTCCTTATGCATTTGAAGTTGATGATCTCTTAGGTCATCAGACGCACGAGCATCAATGAGCATTTGCGTCGAAGTTATTGACGCTTCTGTCAACCTTATGTTGGCTCTCCAAACAGCGAAAGCTCCAATACCTGCAGCAATTACTACCCCAAGTAAATACAAAAGATCTTTTACGAGTACATCAAAATGAAAGAACATCTTATTTTATTTGGTGATATGTCTATATCAATAATCTTTCACCTTCTGCGCTTTGTTCTTGCAACGAACGCCCTTCTTCATTGAGCCTTGGCATTGCTTGTACTTCGAGGGTTTGTACTGGCCGTGCGTTACCGGCTTGTAAACCTTCGTCGTATCCTGCGACCATACTGCTGTTGCCAGCAATATGGTCAGCGCAGTTGAGAGAAAACTTGTCATTTGTAAGTGTCAGCATCGTATTTTGAAGAATACTTTAGGTTAATATCCAGCAAATCGGAAAGCTCCTTGTCGGTAAATCTTCCGCCCCACTTTCCCTCTCTTCTCGCAAGAACAACCTTAAAGCTATCCGGTGCGAGCAGAGTACCGTATGCATTTGCAGCCTCATAGGTACTTAAAACGACTGCAGTATCAGGACCGAACATTTTAATATGAACAGAATCATTCTGCATTTGTACAGCCGGTATTCTCAGGGATGTTGGCACCTTGAGTCTTGACTTGATCATCTCAACCGCTTTGTCGTAGATGTCTTTTCTTGGCTTTAATGCGAGTGCAATACTATCAGCACGCTTCACACTGTCTTGATGAAGACGTTCGATTTTCTCCTTCTCTGACTCTCCGCATGATGAGAGAATAAATACAACAACGAGAACAAGGAATATATTTTTCATGGTGATTATTGTTAAGTGAAAAAATTAATAATCGCTTTGTAGTACCTTCTTGGTTTTTTCATTAGCTGTATTAAACATATCAGTGTTTTGGTATGTCACTCTTACTTCAAGACCTTCTGTTATCTCTACCACAATAGCATCTTCATCTCCTTTAGCAGATGGGATACCCCAATACGTTGAATAAGTACCTTTCCCATATTTAATTGCCTGAGTTTCATAACCATCTCCATCTCGATACGGCGGCTTGAAGTCTTTAATTTCATTTTTTGGGTCTCCGTACTTTTCCGTCAAAGAAGAAACTACGTCATCGTATAGATCAATAACTTTTGCTTCGACAGTAGGAGATAGAAGAGCCTTAGCAGTATGCACTCCTCTTTCACCATACTGGAAGATTGAGAATACGACCCTGAACGCGCCCCACTTTCCATTATCAAAGAACATTGACCCATCCTTACTATTCTTCGCATCAAGCGTTACCCCTTGCTTTTGAAGCATCTCCTTCTTCATCTGGGCTGCAGAAGTCCCCCACTTAATGCCCCAAAACCCCTCAAGTGCCTTTGTACTTTGCGAGATAGAAATTGATGGTATTGTGAGCAAAACGAGAATAAGTGTCTTCTTCATATTTGATAATGTGTTAGTGAAAATTCTCGACAAAGATACAGGGTTATTTTTGCTTTTCCGAATTTGTAACGGTTAGAAACCGTTAATAGGTTTCGTGCTTACCTGACAAGTAAATCCTGAAATGCATTGCGGAAGAAGGTCTCTTTGGTAACGTCATGCTTCTTGAATTCCTCAAGCGCAGCGTAATATTCTTTTATCGGTTTGTGGGATGGCTTAATATCGAGCATATGCAAAGATACGGAGACAAGAAAGAGCCACCCCCTAACCCCTTCCATATTTATGGAGGGGGGAAAAGATAAAAATATCCCCTGCAAGGTAGTGCTTGCAGGGGATCATCTATGTTGTTGGACTCTACGACTTAGAATTGATAAGGGCTTATTTATTTATGACAAGACGCTTGGAGATGATAAATTCTTCTCCATTAGTGTCAATACCACTAACTCGTACGATATAGACTCCGCTTGTCGGCGCAGTCCAACGTGCTTCGCTGGTGATGCTTGAAGAATAAACTTCTTTACCAAGCATATCGAATATCTGCACTGATGATTCTTCGGCACCTGTGAGTGCAATGCGTACTGCTTCACGCGCCGGATTCGGCGTGATCGCAAGCGATAACTCTGCCTCGGTTACCGATTGTGAGTTCTGCGAACGGAGTACCGAACCATCACGTGGTGCTGCCGATGAACCGTCGTTCGGCTCGTTCTTCAAACATCCGCCAACAGTGGTAACAGAGCGACGCTTGTCATCCAAGTTATTCGCGCATGAATATACAGCGACGATCTTCGCACGGCTGCAACGTTCTTTTCCTGTCGGCGTGTAGCACACACCGATAGTAAGTGATGCGCCCGGCTGGATACGTATGGGAAGCTCCGGTACTTCAGTCAGGGCGAAGTTCGGATTGTTCTCATGTATATCAACACTATGCAGGACGACGACTTGATTTCCGGTGTTCGTAAATTTCAGTCGTTCGCAATTGCGTTCATCCGTGTTTTGCGGAGTGCGGAATTTGATTGTCGGTGTCTGACGCATGACGCATGTCGGGCGAGCTATAGAGCCAGCCATGACGGTCGTAGCAAACATGCGATGTTCACCATTTTCACAGAGATAGGTTGTCTTGACCTCTGCTTTTGATTCTTTTGCCTCGCCGTTGGGTGCGTAACATGCAGCGATAGTGATAGCATCACCCGGCTGCAAGCGAATCGGAAGTGTCGGCAACTCATCAAGTTTCCACTCGGGTGTATTAGCACGAATGCCAATGTCATAGAGTGTGATAACCTGATGTGTCGTGTTCGCGATCTTGATGCGTTTGCATTCGGTCTCGCCGACGACCACAGGACCAAAACGAAGTTCTTCGGTCTGGCGCAAGCCGCATGCAGGTATCTTTAGCGTGCCGACAAGCTTCGTATCGGCAAATTGCCGACTCTCCGATGAACGACAGATATACGTCGTTCGAACTCTCGCTTCAGATGAGCGCGAATTACCGTCGGGTTTGTAGGTAGCTATTACGACGATCTCTTTGCCCGGCTCAAGTTTATATGGCAGCTGCGGGATTTCGCGCAGCGACCACTCACTTGTTTCCGAACGAAGGTCAATAGCATAAATTGCAATGACCTCGGATGTAGTATTAGCGATAAGGATGCGCTTGCTTTCGCTTTCTCCTTTGGGAATAGGACCAAAGCGTAAGCCCTCGGTCTGTCGAGGAGCACATATCGTTTGCGCGGTGACGGCTGACTGCATGAACAGTATGCTCAATGCGATGAAGCCAATCGCCACGCACTTCTTGTAGAGTGTTGCTTTCATAGTTGTATTTATATTTAGTAGTTAATACATCTATGAGGCAAACTATGGGACTCTTGTTTGTCTCGATATAAGTAAAATGCTTGTGAAAGGGCAAAGTTACAACCGTAATACAAAATTATTTTGGGTATTTGATATTGTGGAGTTGTGGGAAAAAAGAATCAGAACGAATGACCTAGGCTTATACCGCCATACGGTGTGATGCTGCCAAGATCGTTTGCAATGAACGGCGTGAATCCGACTCTGAACATAAACCCGGATTTAACTGGCTGATACCGATACCCTATTGTCATCGTCGGGAGGATGGCTTCAGTGTTGTCAGAAATGTACGGCGCAAGACCTTGTGAGGTCGGTGGTTGGATAGTAACCCCAAGCCCTACTTCAAGAAATTTTTCGGGGCCGAAAAAGAGATAGCTGCTTGAAACAACAAATACCGGCTTCCATATATATGAATTATATGTCGCATTAGAGCTCTCACGTTTATGGACATGTACCCTGCCAAATCCGCCAATACCAACACGGAGCGTTGCTCTATTATAGAATTTCTCTTCAAGATTAAACGAGCCGGCTATGCCGTTGCCGCCTATCTCCACATTGAATGCCGTGACAAAACGTGGCACACTTGAAGTATCAATCATATTATTAGCTGGCTGTTTGTTTTGAACTTCCTGTGCTTGTAAGGGAATGGAGATGAAGAATAGGAGTAAAAAAAGTACTATGTGTTTAGTCATGTTATAAGGCATCACACGTATAACATTTCATCCTCACCCAAACATTCCGAAAAGCCGACAGGGAGTTATCACAAGTAAGTTGTTGTTGATTTTACTATAACTCATGTAGGAAAAAATAATGAGCAAAGAGCAAATAACCGAGCAAGCACTACTACTACCGCCCGAAGATCGAGAGAGACTCGCTGAACTGTTATTTCTTACCCTTGACCACTCCTCAAGTGAGGAAATAGAAAAAGCATGGATTGAAGAAGCAGAGAGACGGCTGGATAAAATTCACAATGGGACAGCCGTCCTACTTGATGGCAACGAAGTAATGCAACGGATGAAAAAGCGTGTCGGTTTATGAGACATCTATTTACTGAAGATGCCGCTATCGAACTTGAAGAAGCTATTGAGTACTATCAACTCTTATCACCTCAAGTCGCGCAGAAGTTTGTAACTGCCGTTGATAAAAAACTGATTCAAATAGAAGAACATCCGGGGAGCGCAATCAAAGTTAGGGATGATATCAGAAAGAGTGTTCTAATACCCTATCCATATTCACTTATTTATAGCGTCGGTGATGACATAATCTACATTATCGCTTTCATGAATAACCATAGAAAGCCAGACTACTGGATTTCCCGTATCTAACTATCCCCTATCCAACCATTCCTGCAAGATAATCCGTGCGGCTTCTTCGTCTCTTCTATACTTTTCCTTGTGTTTACTTTTCGAGAGTTCTTGTGCTCTGATGTTCTGCTCGGCGATAATAGATGTGAGGCGTTCATCGTAGAAAGAAAATTCTATACCGCGTTGTTCAAGTGAATTTTTTAGTTTATCACCGAACTTCTTCACTTCCGAAGTCCATTCGCTATCTCCGCCTGATAGTGTTGTCGGTAAGCCGAGTATAACGCTGCCTACATTTCGCTCGTCAATAAGATAAAGTATATCATTGATTGCAGATTTTGAATTCTCGATGATACCTGCGGGAGTTGCGAGGATACGGAGTTCATCCGAGACTGCAAGTCCGATACGCTTCGTGCCGTAGTCAATGGCAAGGACGCGCTTATTCTTCATACCTTACTGCATTGGTGACACCTCGGACGCGACGTATCTTCTCTAAGATGCGGGTGAGATGATACGTATTCTTTACATAGACAGTTATCTTGCCGTCGAACATTTGGTCGCGGGTATCAATGGTAAAGCTTCGGATATTTGTGTTGTTATAACTTGAAATGACATGCGTGAGGTCGCTAATCATCCCCTGCCTGTCTTCACCCATGATCTGGATACCGACGAGGAATTCAGCACCGTCTTCGGTTGATGGCCACTCAACATCAATAAGTCGCTCGGTCTTATTATCCGACTGCATCTTCTTGATGTTATTGCACTGTGTGCGATGAATTTTCACTCCTTCACCGATCGTAACGATACCAACGACATCATCGCCCGGCACAGGGTTACAACACTTTGCATAACTATAGAGAAGGTCGTCGCGCTTGCCTTGGATAATAATGCCTGATTGCTTTCGTGCTTCGCGTAGATACGGTGCAATCGAATCAGTTATCGGCGCAGCATCATCCTTCTTTTCCGAACCGGGCTTGAGATACTCACGAAGTTTCTGGAGATACTCATCCGGATCAACTTTCTGTTCGGAGATCGCCCAATAAAACTTCCCGAGGTTGCCCATCGGAGTTGCACCGATGAACTTCGTAAGCGTATCTTCATTTACATGAAGTTTCGCTTTTGTCATCCGTTTTGCAAACTGCTCTTTGCCCGATGAAATTTGTAACCGCTGCTCCTCGTTCAGGAAGTTGCGAATATGCTTTCTCGCTTTATGCGTAACGACAAATTGCTCCCAATCGGGATTCGGCGTTTGATTCTTCGAGGTGATGATCTCGACCTGAGCGCCGGAGGGCAACTTCGTATGAAGCGGGACTATTTTGCCGTTAAGTTTTGCACCGATAGTATGCATCCCGACCTGCGTATGAATCTCAAAAGCAAAGTCAACTATCGTGGCACCTTTGGGCAGAATACGTAAATCTCCCTTCGGTGTAAATACATATATTTCATCTTGATAGAGGTTCAACCTAAAGCTTTCCATAAGCGCCTTCGGTGCATCATCTCCATGCTGATCGAAGACCTCACGTACCCAATTTACCCAGTCCTCTATCTCTGGGTCGGTCTTGGTTACTTGCTCTTTGTATTTCCAGTGTGCGGCAAGACCTTTCTCCGATATTTCGTGCATCTTCTTGGTGCGAATCTGCACCTCGACCATCTTCCCGCTCGGACCGATTACCGTCGTGTGGATAGACTGGTATCCATTCTTCTTCGGGACGGAAATGTAGTTCTTGAAACGCTCTGGTACTGGTGTATATATAGAAGAGATGATACCATATACCGAGAAGCAGTCGTTGTCGTTCGGCGTTTCGAGGATGATGCGGATCGCGAAGAGATCGTATAAATCCTCAACTCGCGTCCCCTGCTTGAGCGTCTTATTATAGATAGAGTAGATATGTTTGGGACGACCGACAACCTCATACTTCATCTTCTCCCCGTCAAGCGATTGCTTTATCGGGTCAATGAACTTCGAGATGTAGTTCTCTCTATCGATACGTGTTTCGACGAGCGACTTCTTGATTGAGTCATATGCTTGTCTATTGAGCACCTTGAAGGATAAGTCCTCAAGCTCCCATTTTATCTTTGCAAGTCCGAAGCGGTGAGCGAACGGAGCATAGACATCGAGTGTCTCCTTCGCCATGCGCATCTGTCGCTCGGCGGAGATGTACTCGATGGTACGCATATTGTGCAGACGGTCGGCGAACTTCACGAGCATTACTCGCACATCGCTTACCATCGAGATAAGCATCTTGCGGTAGCTCTCTGCTTGCGTTATCTCTTTTGATTTAAAAATGTCGGATATCTTCGTCGCGCCGTCAACGATGTCGGCTACTTCCGCGCCGAACTCCTCGCGTATCTCATCAATGCCGTAGGCAGTATCCTCGACCACATCATGGAGCAACGCACAGGCGATCGATACGTCATCAAGCGGGACTTCTGTCGCGACGATCATCGCTACCTCAAACGGATGAATAAAGTACGGCTCGCCGGAGGCGCGGCGGTCGCTCTTGTGGGCGTCATAGCAAAGCTTGAGCGCCTTCTTTATCATCGCTTCGTCGAAGTTCTTCAGGTTCTTGCGGCAGGCGGCAAGAAGCTCATTCTCCTTCTCTTTATAGAAATTCTCTTCGTAGGTTTTGGCAATAGCCGCCCCATTCCCGCTCGCCGCAGCCGCGGAAGGTGTAACCTGCTCTTTCTGAACTACTTCTGCCATACTCATTTAATACGCTACGGAGGAGAATCGTTTCAATTGAGGGGTTTTAGATGCAAAATGACTACCCAAATAGCAACAGCTATATTTATTCCATATATTTGCACATGAAAGTTACTTGTCCATTCATCGCTATCTTTGGTCTTGCGCTCATAGCGGGTTGCAG
>JAYUZC010000304.1:0-4336 GCA_043752045.1 Bacteroidota bacterium
TGTATTCTTGTACGATACCCAAATATCTTCCGAGCCATTAATCGAATTCCTACGCTTTGAAGAGAAGTAAAGCTGCCCACCATCGGAAGAAATAGACGGCTGCCCATCCCATTCACGAGCATTCACCGAGCGACCAAGATTCTTTGGCTGGCTGAAGGTGGTACCATTGAGCTCTGAATAATAAAGGTCACAATCTCCTACACCGTCAGGTCTGCGGCAAATTGAGAAGAACACCGTTTGGCCATCTCGCGCAAGCGACGCAACGCCTTCATCATCAGGCGAATTAACAGGCGATGGTGCTGCCTTCGGAGCATTCCACATACCTATACTATCCTTTACTGAATAAAAAATATCATCACCATAATCCTTCGTATCACTCATCTTCTGATTATTTGTCGATTGGCGACGTGATGTAAACGTTAGGAGTTTACCATCAGCACGAATGGAAGGGGCAAAATCCCAAAAGCCAGAATTAATTGCACCGACGGCTTCTGGGTCATCGGTATTCTTTGGCATCTCGCGAAGTTCGGCGCTCTTTTCAAGATACGTAGTATAGAAGAGTGCTTCTTGCAAAGCTGTTGTATCTTCTTTTAAGACGGGCTTGATCTTGCGAGTAAAGTTACGATACGCATAGAGTGCGCTATCAAACTTCTTCATCTGTTTATATGAGAGCGCAAGGTTTAGATAGTTGTAATCATCGAACGATGAATCAAGTGCAATCGCACGCTGATAGAACTGAACGGCTTTCGGGTAGTTACGCAGCTTCTGGTACATCGCCGCAATGCGCTGAACGGGATACGGGTATTTTGGGTCAGCTGCAATGCATTTGTTATACTGAAAAAGAGCTTCTGACATCTTCCCTTGTTGCTCAAGTTCGTAGCCTGAGCGAGCGAGCTTCAATGCTTCTTCTTTGGTTTGAGCATGAAGAGATGCCGAAATGAATACGACGAAAGTCGCGAGATAAATAAGTTTGTTTGGCAACGTTATGTTGAAATTTCGTCGTAGCAAATTACGTATTGTTTGTCTCCTCTTCTACTGTAAGTATCGGTTGTATGTTACGGAAACTCACCTGAAGAACTTCCTTGGGTGTCCGTTTAAGAACGACAACCTCAACACCACCGGTTTCCATACGTTCATTGGTCTCTGGGATATGCCCAAAAAGTTTGGTCACATATCCGCCCACAGAATCGTATTCGTCAACTTCCGGTAATGAGAATTCCCCGAAGTGTGCCTCGAAGTATTCGTTTGCATCTACCGTCGGCATGTTCGCAGGAAGCATGAGTGTGCGGGAAACATCATCGTACTGTGGAGGCGGAACTTCGTCATCATATTCATCCTGAATCTCACCAACGATCTCTTCAATAATATCTTCAAGCGTTACAATACCTGCCGTGCCGCCGAATTCATCCACTACAATTGCCATGTGGAATTTCTTATGCTGAAGCTCACGCAGAAGTTCGCTGATAAGCTTTGTTTCCGGCACGAACGTTGCAGGGCGAATAATATCTTCTAAGATTATCAGACTTGGATGCTCTATGAGCGCAAGTACATCCTTTGAATACACGACACCAAGAATATCATCAAGCGTATCACGATAAACCGGCAATCGGGTATATCCTTCGGCAATAAGCTGCTCTATAACCTTCTCGCGCGATGTCCCTGCATCAATACCAACCACCTTTGTACGTGGAACCATGACTTCACGAACGGTGGTCTCGCGGAAGTCAAGGATGTTCTCGATGAGTTCATTCTCTGTTTTATCGAGAACACCGGTGCGTGCGCCTTCTTCAAGCATCACACGAAATTCTTCCTCCGAGATCCTACTCTCGGTGAAGCTCGCCTTATCTTTGAATGGACGAAGAACAATATTTGCAAGCACGACAGGAAAATGAATGAACGGCTTAACGATCTTTATGAACACCAAAAAGAACTCGGCGAAAAAGAGTGAGAAGCGGAGATTCTGGTGAAGCGCAACGGACTTTGGTATCAGGCCACCAAATGTCAGGAGCAATGCTAAGAGCACGAGCGAAGTGATCACTACCGAAATAGTGATACTTGCACCGTTACTCCAGCCAAGATCAGTAAAGAAACTCCACTTGAGTTCTTCGAGTGCGATAAAGCTTGCGAATGTTGCAGCAAGTATCGCAGATAGAGCAGAACCGCTTTGAACTGTAGCCAAAAATTCTTCGGGCTGTGATTTTAAAGTAAGCACCGCTTTTGCTTTTCGTCGTGTCTTCTCTGGCTCTTCTTCATCTTCCACAAGCTCTCGCAACCGACTTTTGCGTACGGTCAAGATACTCGTCTCAACAAGGGAGAAGAATGCGTAGAAGACTATCGCAATACAAACCAGTATTATTTCAAGTGATAGTGGCAGCATTACATTGACTCCGGTGCATTAATACCAAGGATGAGACACCCGTTCGCAACAACTTGCTTTGTTGCAAGGCATAGCGCAAGACGCGCTGATTGCAATGGCTCGGGCTGACCAACGATTCTGCAATCATGGTAAAACTTATGGTACTGCGCCGCAACAGTCCGCAAATACTCACATAAATGATGCGGAGCAAATGAATCCGCACTACGTGAAATAAGCAGAGGGAATTGACGAAGTAGTTTTATGAGCGCAAGTTCTTCGGCATGTTCGAGCGGTGATAGGTCAGCACCTGCAAGTTTTGACATATCTATTTCCTGTTGCTCTGCAAAACGCAAGATACTTGCAATACGAGCATGAGCGTACTGTACATAATAGACAGGATTTTTCTCTGACCGTTCCTGTGCAAGCTTTACATCGAATTCCAGATGTGATCCCGCCGCGCGCATATTAAAAAAATACTTTACGGCATCCACACCAACATCATCAATGAGTTCGTCGAGAAGATAATTGCTTCCGGTTCTCTTTGAGAACTTGATAAGTTCACCGCCCGAAACAAATGATACCATCTGATGGATGATAACCTTTACTTTATCTATCTCTAAACCAAGTGCTTTGACGGTTGCAAGGACATCGGGAATAGTCGCAATATGATCTGCGCCGAAAATATCGACAACAAGATCGTACCCACGAGAAAGTTTATTCTGGTGATAGCAAATATCCGGCAAACGGTACGTCGGCTCACCTGAAGACTTCACGATCACTCTATCCTGCTCTAATCCCATCTCCGAGAGCTTGAGCCACACAGCTCCATCTTTCTCATACGCAAGCCCTTTTGACTTCAACTCTGCTATTGTACCTTCGACAGCACCGGTATCATAGAGTGATTGCTCGTTAAAGAATATGTCATGATAAACACCGAGACGGTCAAGCGTCCGCTTGATGCTTGCAAAGTTATGTTCTTCACCAAACTTTTGAAAGAAGTTTAGGTCGGCACCGCGTTTTGTATCACCAAATTGCGTTTTAATATCTTCGGCAACATCTCTTATCTCTTGCCCATGATAACCGTCTTCAGGAAATTCTATCGCATCACCAAGAGCTTGCTCGTACCGTGCTTTTACTGATAGTGCCAGATTACGCATCTGGTTACCTGCATTGTTAAAATAGTATTCTCGAACAACTTCGTATCCTACCCATTCGAGTAGGTTTGATACTGCCGCGCCAAGACATACTTGTCTCCCGTGACCTGCATGAAGATTTCCTGTCGGATTTGCACTTACCCATTCAAGGTTTGCTTTTTCGCCTTTATGCTCTTCGGTTTTGCCGTATGAACTCCCCTTTTCAAGTATCGTCTTTAGTTCTCGCCGAAAAAATCCACTTGCAAACTTGATGTTGATAAAGCCGGGACCTGCAATATCGATCTTGGTAACAAGTGAGCCGTCATACTCAAGACCAGCAAGAATATCCGTCGCAACTTGGCGAGGATTTTTCTTTTGTTCTTTCGCCAAACGCATTGCAACGTTCGTCGAGAGATCGCCATGCTCGGGGTTCTGGGGAATCTCGACCTCTATCGGTCCCGAAAAATCAGGCGAGAGCTTCTTGATACTATGTTCTATGATACTACGGTAAAACTGCTCCATTAATAGAGTTATGCGGTTTGGAATATAAGTGAATAGGTAAATAACGCGAAATGACGAGGTTACGCTCCGACTACTATTTGCTTTCACGGTGGCAATTCTGTGTAATTTTGCACCATGAATGCACTCTACCTTACTGGCTCTTCAGGTGGACTCGGTCGTACCATCCGCTCGTATTTTCTTGATCGTGGTTGGTCAGTCGCAGGGTTTGACGCATTTGACGATAACTTCAAGCATGAACGCTTTCTTTTCTTCAAAATAGATAGCGTCAGTGAGTCGTCAGTTGAACAGGCATTCTCTCATGCGGCAAGTGAATTCGGCGCACCTC
>JAYUZC010000305.1:0-4323 GCA_043752045.1 Bacteroidota bacterium
TATCACAATGAACAGTTCAGAAAGAACAGAGATTACAAACGTGACTCAACATTTTACTTTCCTGAACTCTATGTAAACGCGCAAGACTTTTTTCAGAGAAATCTTACAAAAAACTCAAAAATTTCTATTAATGTAAAATATGCCGGCGGCACATCATCGCAGCTTCAACTCAACGCATTCAATATTGTTGAAGGAAGCGTCAGAGTAACAGCAGGTGGGAAACAGCTACAGGAAGGTGTTGATTATCGTGTGGATATTAATGGAGGTACGGTAACACTCTTACGCCCGGACATTGCGTCGCTTGGTCCCATCAATGTTGATTACGATCAGCATGACTTTTTTACTACAAACACCAAAACACTATTAGGTCTTCGTGCGGAGCTTCCTATTTTGAATCGCGGTGGACTCGGCTTTTCGCTTATGAATTACTCGATGAGCGTTCAGAGCCTAAAGACTCGCCAAGGTGAAGAACCATTCTCAAATTGGGTGATGGGTGCTGATGCAACATATTCATTCCCAACCAATAGTATTACAAATGCTCTTAACGCCCTGCCGATCTTTAACCTTAAAGATAAATCGGAAATAACAGCTAAACTCGATTTTGCCCTTTCGCTGCCGAACCCGAACACGAAAGAATCACCAATGGAAATTGATAACGGCAAAAGTATTGCCTATATTGATGATTTTGAAAGTGGAAAAACAAACTATCCACTTTCGATGACCTATGGTCGATGGGTTCATGCGTCTCAACCGGACTCTGTTCCAAAATATTTGGGGCTTGATAGAGATCAGATTAATCAACGCAAATCAAAAATGTGGTGGTATGAACGGTCAGTGCAAGATGTTCGTATTACTGATATCAAGCCCAATAGAAGTACATCACAGCCAAATCAAACGGCGCAAGTTTTAGAGGTTCTCTATGACCCATTAAATTTTAATGCTGCATACAATCCGAATCCTGCTGGAGCTGGTGAAGCATCTTTAGAAGATAGATGGTCAGGTATGATGCAATGGAATCAAGGACTAAATGTCATTGCCAATAATACAGAAGCGATCGAGTTCTGGGTGAAGGTAGAAGATAAGGGTGGAAATAATGATGTAATTCTCCACTTTGACATGGGAAAAATATCCGAAGATATTATTCCTAACGGTGTCCTTCAAACAGAAGATAAAAACAATAATGGACGTTATGACCCCGATGAGGATGTCGGACTTGATACCATCATCAACCAAATAGAGCAAGATTCGATCATAGGTGCAGCAAATCCTAATGATCCGAATAACGATAATTATAATTATGACCGGACGAATAATCCCAACAACTATGATTTTATCAATGGCACTGAAGGGAATCGTGATGACAGATCATCGGGGTTACGACCTGACACCGAAGACCTTGACGGTAACTCATCACTCGGAGTTGCCAACAGCTACTTCCAATATGATATACCGCTAAATGAAAACAACAATCCTTACATTGTTGGTGTAAGTCCTGCGGGGTGGCTACAATTCCGTGTACCGATCGCAAAATACACAAAGACCGTAGGCAATCCAAATCGTTCATTTTCTAACATAGAATACTATCGTATATGGTTGACAGGATTGTCAACACGCTATCATTTGCGGTTCCATGAGATTACACTTGTTGGAAGTCAGTGGTCGAAAGTAAAACCGATTGATTCTGTGGGCATAACAGTCGCAGAAGACTCTCTATTCGAGATCAACTACGTGAACATTGAAGAAAATGCTGGAGCACCGGCATTCTATACACCGCCACCAGGTGCAGAGCGTGATCGTCTTGCAGGACAGTCCACCCTTGTTTATGGTAATGAGCAGTCAATCAATCTTTCAGTATCCTGTTTACCACAAGGTGAATCACGCAGTGCTGTGAGAGTTTTTCCTGCACCACATGATCTTTTTAATTATCGTTCAATGGCTGTATGGGCGCATGGTGATTCTGCGGCTCGAGAAACATTGGTTACACCGCAAGATACGTTCAATACGATTTGGGTTACACTTCGTATAGGAAGTGATAATTTTAACTATTATGAATATCGTCGGCCACTCGTTCGAGGGTGGCAGAATATGATATTAGATTTCGGTGTACTCTCATCGCTCAAGGCGACAAAGTTGCGCTATGAAGATATAGTAATGCAACCGGCGAATGATGGTGTCGTTGGTTCAACATACCGCGTCGTTGGTTCTCCATCGGTTACGAATTCCCCATATATTTCTATAGGTTTAGAAAACCAAACCATCAATGACTGCTTGAAGACTGATGTGTGGTTCGATGAACTTCGTCTGCTCGAAGGCAACGACCAAATAGACTATGCCGTCAATGGACTTATACAAGCAAAGCTCGCAGAGTTTGGTACAGTAAGTGCAACATTTCTTAATGAGCGCGCTGACTTTCATAGAGTAGACGAGCGATTTTCTTTGACTCGAGCACGGAATTTTGGTTGGGCATTGACCGGTGAGTTTGGTTTACAGAAGATACTTCCCTTATGGCTTGAGCGAGGTACGGTTTTCCCTCTGACTTTAAGTCACTCTGAAAGTATCATCACGCCAAAGTATCTACCAAATACGGATGTCGAGATCGAAAGTGCAGTAAATAGCATCCAACAAACTGCAGATGCAGGGATTATCCCTCAATCAATTGCACAGCAACGGATAGATTCACTTCGTGTTACCAATGAGACATTAACAGTCCGTAATAGCATTGCAGCGACAGGTGTGAAGTTCACATTCCCGGGTACATTTTTTATGCTTCCGCTTTTTGTAAATCAGCTTAAGTATGGTTTTGGATATGGGGAAGAATTCAATCGTTCATATCAGTATGAATATAACCGTTCATGGGCATGGACTGCAAGTATCGTTTATGAGCTTAATAATATCCCGAAAGCGAATGTATCTCTGTTGAAATGGATACCAGCGGAGACATTTTCTATCGGAAGGTACTCAAATTATGCAATCAATTTTCTACCGTCTCGATTTAACACAGGCGTTTCGATGACTCGGGGGAGGAAACATTGGATTGATCGTCTCTCCACATTACAGTATCCGATAAATGCAACTGCCGAAGACTCAATTATTGTGCTTAATAGCAGACAAGCTACAATCAATCGCACATTCACCGCTGATAGGGGTTTTGGGTTCACATGGAAATTGTCAGAGAATGGTTTGCTTTCACCTCAAATTGATTTCAACATGCAGGTTACAAGTAATATGGGTTACTTGGAAACAATAACTGACGACCAAAAGAAGATTAATTACTATGATACTGTTTATCGTCGTCAGCGCGAATTTAATGATATGCTCGGTGATATATTCTTTACCGGTGGTGCGTTTGCAAAGCTTGGTGAAGATTTTCAAACGATACAGAAATTTAAATTGACAACCAATCCTCGTTTACCATGGCTTTTTTGGGTTGATAAATATATTCGTCCTCTTTTCAGTTATAATGTTGATTACCGTTGGATCAACTCACAAACAGGTTTACAAAATGCCAAGACCGGGTCATGGACTAATATAATTAGTACCGGCATTGAACTAAATTTACGTCCACTTGGACTTGATATTTTTGGCAATGATGCTGCACCAAAACGAGGCGGTGCAGCAGCTTCAGTAGTTGATGGAAGTATCCCGCCGGATGGTAGTTTCGATGGTGATACAAGAGTTGCAGGCAGGCCAAGAGTTAGGCGCATTGGTGATGCAGTCCCGAATAACAATCAATCCTTCCTTGATACATTGATGGGCGGCTCTTCGCAGGTGACCTCAGAAGTTGATACAGGGAAGGGGCGTACAGCAGGCATCGGAACAGGTGGTGAACGTACTGATTATTCTATGAGTGATACGTTGCTCGTTCCCATCGCTCCTCCTGATGCACCGACACTCGCCGCTGGTGAACCAGAAACAGATCTTGGTGATATTCTAAAAGCGGCAGTACATAAACCATTCTTTGATTGGAATGGCACACGATTTAACTTCACGCAAACCAATTATAGTTTAAATGGTGCTCTCCAAGGTTCGGGATCTGGTATTACAAATCTGCTTGCCGGAAATATCTTTCATAAAGAAAATGATGCGAATGGTCCTTCGCAGGCATACCAACTGGGTCTTATAACTGATCCACACGGACGTTTGCTCTTTAAGTTCAGACCACGATTCCCGTTTATAGATTTTGAAGTGCGTCATGGAGATCGCGCGGCAAGCCCATCGCAGAGAAGTATTGATATTACTGATGTTTTTACTCAGAAAAATACATTTGAGCTTTCAACGAGTCGTCCGCTCTGGGCAGGGGCACAAATTAGTTTGAATTGGAAA